>NZ_RZSL01000964.1:0-1487 GCF_003997355.1 Mesorhizobium sp. M1E.F.Ca.ET.041.01.1.1
CCGTCAGCATCGCTGCCGGCACGTGGCGCTCGATCAGCCCGAAGGCGGTGATGAAGGTCGGCGAGATCGCCACGCCGCTGACGAAGACGGCGAGCGCCAGCGTCGGCACGGTGTCGACGAAAAGCAGCGGCAGCGTGGTGAGCGCGATCACGGTGACCGCGACCGCCAGTTGCCGCTGCAGCGGCGTCTTCAGGCTGAGCGCTCCGACAATGATGCCGAGCACGAAGGATCCCAGCGCATAGACGCCGATGACCAGGCTCGCCGCCTCGGGCTGGCCGAGCGCCTTGGTGATGGCGACGGTGGTGACTTCCGTGGTGGCGAAGGTCGCGCCGACGAAGATCAGCGCGAAGGTGATGATCTGGACCGGCCGCAGCCGGATCGCCGAACCGGCCGCGCCATATTCCGCCGTATTTACCGGCGGCTCCGTCGAGCGCTGCAGCAGGAATGCCGCCGAGCCGAGAGCGAGCAGCAACGTGCTGGCGATCATGCCCGCTTCCGGGAACAGCGCGGCGCTTAAGCCCACCGACAGCGAGGCGCCGGCGACGTAGACCAGCTCGTCCGCCGCGGATTCGAAGGCGAAAGCGGTGTTTAGCTCGGGCCGGTTGCGGAAAATCTCGGTCCAGCGCGCCCTGACCAGCGCCGGAATGCTGGGCATCAAGGCGGCAAGCAGCGCGGACAGGAACAGGGTCCATACCGGCCAGTGCTGATTGGCCGCCGCGATCAAGGCCGCGAAGGAAAGCGCCGAAACGAGCGTCGTCGGGACGGCTATGCTGGTCTGGCCGAGCCGGTCCACCAGCCGCGAGATCTGCGGCGACAGGAAGGCGTTGACCAGCGCGTAAGTGGCCGAGACGGCGCCGGCCAGCCAGTATTCGCCATGCGTCTGCGACAGCATCGCCACGATGCCGATCGGCGCCATGGCGATCGGCAGCCGCGCCATGAAGGCGGCCGCGGCAAAGCCTTTCGTTCCGGGAGCCCGAAAGATTTCCGAATAGGGGTTTCGCATGGTCCTGCTCCTCGACAAGGAAGGGCGCCGCAATTACATACGCAGCGTATGAATGTCAGATAGTTCATACGTCGCGTATGTCAATTGGCATACGAGACGTATGTGAATAGAGCCAGAAACCGTGCACAGACCCCGCAAGGAGATGATCGCCGAGACGCGCGCCAAGCTGATCGCGGCCGCGCGCCATGCCTTCGGCACGATCGGCTATACCGAGGCCTCGATGGACGATTTCACCGCTTCAGCGGGCCTGACGCGCGGCGCGCTCTACCACCATTTCGGCGACAAGAGGGGACTGCTGCAGGCGGTGATCGCCGAGATCGACGGCGAGATGGCTGCGCGGGTGAACGAGGTGGCGGCGAGAGCGCCGACCCGCTGGCAGCGCTTCGTCGACGAATGCACCACCTATATCGAGATGGCGTTGGAGCCGGAAATCCAGCGCATCATGTTCCGCGACGGCCCGGCGGTGCTGGGCGATCCGGCGCAG
>NZ_RZSL01000965.1:0-1484 GCF_003997355.1 Mesorhizobium sp. M1E.F.Ca.ET.041.01.1.1
GTCCCGAGCTGGACGGTGCAGAACTGGTCGACGTTGCCGTCTTTCCCAGCGAGGGAAAGGCCGGAGCCTTTACGTCTTACTATCCTGACGGACTGGCTCAATTTTTCGACGAGATGGAAACCGCGATCTCCGATGCCCGCGCGCGACACGGCGTGCGGGTGTTCAACATGAGCCTCAACATTCTTCAGCCTGCAGCACCCGATCGCTATAGCCCGCACGCCGCACGTCTCGATAGCATCGCCGAGACAAACAACGCTGTCATTTTCATTTCGGCCGGCAACATCCAGCCACAGGATGTTCGCGCGGAGTGGCCAAACGATGCCGCCGCAGCCCTAGTCAACCTTGCCAATGGACGTAATGACGGCTTGCTCACGCCAGCAGAGAGTGTTCGCAATGTCGCCGTTGCAGCGCTCAATCCGCCCGGTCACGGTGATTGTCTGCCTTTCGCCCCGACTCGTTTCAGCCGAAGAGGGCCAGGCCTACGCGCCGGCGTCAAACCTGATCTTGCCCATGTTGGTGGCGCGGGCACTTCGGATTTAGTTCTCGGTCATGGGCTATTTTCGATCCTTCCCGATGGAAGCATAGTTGACGGTTGCGGAACGAGCTACGCAGCGCCTCTCGTCGCAAAGACCGCTGCAGCGCTCGATCATGCTATCGAGGGCGAAATTTCACGCGAGAGCCTTATAGGCCTCCTTATTCATCACGCGGAAATTCCGGTCCTGCTGAAGTCGAAGACCCTCGCACCGATTGCTCGACAAATGGTTGGTTTTGGCATGCCGCCATCGGCAGATCGAATTCTGGAGACCGGCGAAAACACCATTACGCTGGTATTTGCATCGCGCATCCAACGCGGCCAACAGATCAACTTCGGATTTCAATGGCCAGCCTCGCTTGTTGGGCCTGGCGGCAAATGTCGTGGACGCGCCAAACTGACCCTCGTCTCCACCCCACCGTTGGACGCCCGCTTCGGTTCGGAGTTTGTTCGCGTCAACATCAACGCAACGCTGCAGCAGCAACAGGCCGATGAGGGATGGGAGGGTCGGCTTGACCCGCTCTACCTCCCGTCGAAACGCGGGGGGCCGGCTTTTGAAGCAGAATTGATCGAGCACGATTTGAAATGGAGCCCTGTAAAGGTTCTCGAAAAGGAATTCCCGCGAGGAGTGGGGCCATCGTCAAACTGGCGCCTCTATGTCGACTATGTGCTTCGTGCTGGCGAAGTCATGCCCGAAGAGGGCGTTCCATTCACGGCAATAGTAACGATTAGTGATCCTGAGGGGGAAATGCCGGTGTTCAACGATATGCGCCAAAACCTCCAGGCACTCGGAGCCCAAATATCAGACATCCGTACTGCTGCTCGCATCACCCCCCGCGTCTGATGTCCTTGTCCGGCCAAATGAGAATGCAGGAAATTCATGGGTGAGATGTTGAGCAACAATTGCGTCTTGGTGACCGACACAGAGAAGGATTTCGTGGAGATCGAACTC
>NZ_RZSL01000966.1:0-1479 GCF_003997355.1 Mesorhizobium sp. M1E.F.Ca.ET.041.01.1.1
GTGCGGATGGTCACCGCCCGCATGCCGGGCGAGAGCATGTTGGAAAGCGTCGCGCGGCCGTTCGGTCCCGACAGCTTGGCAAGCAGCACCGGCTCGTTGACTTCGATCGGCGACAGCACGACCCGGCTGCCTTCGGCAAGCAGCTTGTCGATGGTCGAGAAGGCGCCCTGCGGCAGCGAATCCTGCGGCCACGGAATTTCGGCGAGCGCGGACCGTCCGAGTTCTGTGCCGTAGCGCAGCGGCGCGCTCGCCACCACGATGGTCTTGAACTCGACCTTGGGCTCTTGCGGCACCACGACCGATGCCACCTTCTGCTCGGAGGAGGCCCTCGCCTGGCTTTTGACCCAGAAGTCCGCGGCAAAGATCGAGATCGCGCCGAAAACGGCGGCGATGCCGATCATGGTTATGGCCCTGCCCCTCACAACGAAAACCCCTGACGCCCCGTGGTCTTTTGCTTGTTGACGCCCACGGTAACCATCATTGTTAAAGAATCAGGAATCCCGGGAGGCGCGGGCCGCCCTATTTCCGGCGGCTTGGTTATCGAATGGTTTTAGAATAAGAGAGACTTTGATCCCTGAACGGAACAGGAACCTCGTTCGCCCGCCAAAAGCGTGGCAGTATCGAGGAGTGATTCGCAGTACCGGACTTAATGGCCAGCATGGACGACAACAGCGATCTTTTCGGCAATCGGGAAAAGCAGCCGCAGCAAGTGCGCGCACCGTCGCGCCCGGCTGATCCGCTGGTTCAGGCGGCAAAGCGCTCGACCGCCGCCCGCGACGGCAGCGAGAGCTACAGCGCAGCCGACATCGAGGTGCTGGAGGGGCTGGAGCCGGTGCGGCGCCGGCCCGGCATGTATATCGGCGGCACCGACGACAAGGCGATGCACCATCTGTTCGCCGAGGTCATCGACAACTCGATGGACGAGGCCGTCGCCGGTTATGCCACCTTCATCGACGTCGAGCTTTCGGCCGACGGCTTCCTGACCGTCACCGACAATGGCCGCGGCATCCCGATCGATCCGCATCCTAAATTCAAGAAGCCGGCGCTCGAAGTCATCATGACGACGCTGCATTCGGGCGGCAAGTTCGACTCCAAGGTCTACGAGACCTCCGGCGGTCTGCACGGCGTCGGTGTTTCGGTCGTCAATGCGCTGTCCGATCACCTCGAGGTCGAAGTCGCGCGGGGCCGGCAGCTCTACCGGCAGAGATTCTCGCGCGGCATCCCGGTGAGCGGGCTGGAGCAGCTCGGCGAGGTGCACAATCGCCGCGGCACCAGGACGCGTTTCCATCCCGACGAGCAGATCTTCGGCAAGGGCGCAGCCTTCGAGCCGGCGCGGCTCTACCGCATGACGCGCTCGAAAGCCTATCTGTTCGGCGGCGTGGAGATTCGCTGGACCTGCGATCCTTCGCTGATCAAGGAGAAGGACCAGACGCCGGCCAAGGCCGAATTCCATTTCCCCGGCGGCCTGAAGGATTATCT
>NZ_RZSL01000967.1:0-1475 GCF_003997355.1 Mesorhizobium sp. M1E.F.Ca.ET.041.01.1.1
GGCCGAGGCCGGCCTTCGCACTGCCCCATGGCTTGACCCATGGCACCGTGCCGCGCTCCAGCTCGGCGATGATGCGATCTGTGATTTCCTGATAAAGGCTGGCGCCCGTGCGCCCGCTCTTGCCTGCGCCAGCCTCTCGGCTACCGGAACGCTTGTATTTTGCACCCATCGTCTGGTCCTCCGCTCTTCAATCCCGCGCCCTCCCCGGAAGCGGGGTGGGCGGCGAAAGCGACCGGAAAGGCCCGACGTCCAAGGCGGCCCGCATCCGAAGGACCGGAACGAAGAGGAGGACCCGAAGCGTCAAGCGAAGGGTTGCGGGATGCCGCAGCGGGCCTAGAAGGGAGAGCCGCCCACCGCGCGCCACCGGGGGATGGCCAGTACAAAAACGACGCCGGCCCACAGGCCGGCGACCGTCAGCAGCCGAAAGGCTGCCCCGCGCCAGGGGGCGAAGCCGAAGGGCCGAGACCGCCTGAGCTTGCCGAAGAAAAGCGGGCTCGGTTCACGAGCACCCGGCGCGCGCCTTCAGGCGCGCGGGCGCCACTCAGGTCCGCGACGGCCGCAGCTTTGATCTCGGGGTGATGCGCGTGCAAATGTCGGCACGGGCTTCGGAATGCACCCTGGAAGACATCGTGATAGCTCCTTGGGAGCGACGCGAGCGTCGGTGCCTGAACTTCCATCTGTGTCATGGGTTTGCTCTGCGGCGGACGCCGAGAGTCTCTCTCCCCGACCTTCGTCCGCCAACGAAATCCCTGCCTGCCCTCTTCCTCTGCTGGCCGCACCGTCGCCTATCGAAGCCCCGGCGACGTGGCAGTGCCCAAACGCACGCCCAAGGAGCGATCCCTTGCAGCTCGCAAGTTGGACGGGTCAAGCCATGTTCACAGCGGCCAGTCAGCCGCTTCATCGCCTCAGGCGCGCAAGAAAAAGGCCGGGCTTGCAGCACCCGGCCAAGCAAGAGGTCAAAACCTCCAGAGGGGAACGCGCCGGACGCAATGGGAGGAGAACGCCCGAGGCACGTTGGCATATAAGTCAGCACGGATGACATCTCAACGACATGCCAGTAGACCACGAGGCCTGATCATCTTGGTGCACTTGCGCTTGTGAGCCCGGACGTTTGCCCAAAACCTCATTTTTGCCGGCGGGCGCTCCGGAGTGATCATCCGTTCAGGATGTCACGGGTGTGCTATACGGCTTTGATGGCTATTGGTTCGATGTTGCGCCGGCGCTGGCTGCCGGAAAAGAGCTTTCCATCCTATGCGTATCTGCCGGGCAGGCAGCCACATCCGGTACGTGATCCCGCGGGACACAGCTACAACAGCCAAGCCATGCCGTTGGCGGCAGAGATCTCGGTTGATTCAGACACATTCCGCTGGGGTCTCGACCTCTTCAACCACGGCTATTACTGGGAAGCCCATGAGGCTTGGGAAGGCCTGTGGCAAGTTGCAGACCGAGGCGCTCCGCTTCGGATGCTCTTCAAA
>NZ_RZSL01000968.1:0-1463 GCF_003997355.1 Mesorhizobium sp. M1E.F.Ca.ET.041.01.1.1
ATATGGTGCTGACCGAAAACGACCTCGCCGCCGGCAAGCTTGTCAGCGCCAGCGTGCACGGAATCCTCGACCGTGGTCCCGGCCTCATCCGAACCGCTGACCTGGTTCGAGATCGTGTTGATGCGGCGCATGGCCGTCACGCGATCTTCAATCGCGAAGGACTGCGTCAGGATGAATTCATGCGGCAGCCGCAACAGGCCATCGAGCGAGCCGGGTGCGGTAAAGGGCGGGTATTCCTTGATCGACACCATGGCGCCAATCTTGCTTGTCTGCGCTCCCCTGATCTCCAGAGCGGACTTGCCGAAGAAGATTTGCCGGGTCGCACAGGCGCTCGCCAAGCTCATGCGCGGCAGCGGCATTTCGACATCCGCGCCGCCGGCAAGGATCTTGGCGATGAATTCGGCAGGTTCGGAAAACAGGCTGCCGCGCCGCGTCATCACGCCCAAAAGCCGCGCGCCATAGGCGGAAAAGTCCTTGACCACGCCATCGAGGACATCGTGCAATTCAGCCATGGCCTCTTCACGTGTCTCTTCGCCGGCCGTGCTGATGCGGAACGCGTTGAGCGCCTTGTCGACCCAGCCGACGCGCCCGACCATCGGCCGGCGGATGAGCGTCAAAAAGGCCTCGTTGACGAACAGGTTCTTCGAGCCCAGCTCACCCATGTAGCGGGCATCGAGCTCCGCCACGAAAGGGTTGTCGAAATCCCCTTCGATCTCTGGCGTCACATGGCGGCGAATGATGGTCGCATAGGCGGCAAAGCGGGACGTGGAGAGGTTGCGGAATGTCGTGTTGCGATTGAACATGCGGTTGTTGAGCTCTGCCTGATCCATGGTCTGGAAGGGCAGGCCGCCAAGCTGAATGACCCCGACGAGAAAGCCGCTTTTGGTGACGACCAGGTTGTCGTCGACATGGCGCAAATAGGGGACATGGGCCTCGACAGGCTTTTCCCGTTTGCGTGCTTTCGCGAATTTCAGGTCGGCGTTCACGCTCACGGCGAATAGCTCCTCGCGCCCCAAAAGCCTGAGTTGGCGACCGCGCCCCGCTTCGACAGCCGGCGCTCGACTATGTGAAAAATGTACGGGTCGCGCTGGCACAGATAAGCGCTGATCAAATGCGTCGCGCTGAATAGGCCGAGGCCAAGCGTGAAGCTGCTGGTCGCAATGAATCCGATGACCGCAGCCATGCCGTTAAGCGCGAACACCTCGTAGCGCACACCCCATTTCATCGGCGGGCGCGTCAGAGGCAGGCTGACCGGCTCGACATAGACCTCTTCGTCCTCCATCGGCTCACGCGCCTCCAGCGGTGGAGCGGATGGAATCGACCAGAGCTGCAGCGCCAAACACCAGAGCGATGCCAATGATGATCGAAAGCGCCATCATCCACACCAGCCTGCCGGTCATGGCGAGGAAGCCGAGAAAGCAAACGGCTATGATCCCGAAAGATCGGGCAATGCTGCCCTGCAG
>NZ_RZSL01000969.1:0-1462 GCF_003997355.1 Mesorhizobium sp. M1E.F.Ca.ET.041.01.1.1
TCTCGGCGCCGGATACACGGGCATCATGTTCACGCTCTCGCCGGTCATCACGCTGGTCTTTTCGATCCTGCTCGGCGTCAGGAGCCCCAACCTGCTCGGCGTCGTCGGCATCGCCGTCGGCTTCATCGGCGCGGTGATGGTTGCGCTCACGCGAGGCGAGGCTGGCCAGCCGGCGGACTATTTCTGGGTGGCGATCGGGCTGCTGATCCCCGTCAGCCTGGCCGCCGGCAACATCTACCGCACCGTCGACTGGCCGGAATCAACCGGTCCGATCGAACTCGCCGTGGGCAGTCATCTCGCGGCGGCGACCTTGCTTCTCATCGGCATCCTGACGCTATTCGGCTGGCAGGCGTTCGCTCCGCTCGGCGGCGTGCCGCTGGTGGCCGCCGGACAGGTGGCGTCGGCGTCGGCGATGTTCGCCTTCTTCTTCCGGCTGCAGGCGGTCGGCGGACCGGTCTATCTCAGCCAGATCGGCTATGTGGCGGCAGCGGTCGGGCTGTTTGCCGGCACGATCTTCCTTGGCGAGCACTATCAGCTGCTGACCTGGCTGGGTGCGGCCATCATCACGGCCGGCGTTTTCATCACGACGAAAGCACAAAACCAGACCAGCGCGAGGGCGCAGGCTCAGCCGGCGTGAAGACGAACGCCGTCGTGCAGGCCGATCAGACCGAAGCCTTCTCGGCCAGCACCATGTAGTTGACGTCCATGTCCTTGGACCTCTGCCAGCGGTCGGCCAGCGGATGATAGATCACGCCGGTGCGGTCGATGACCGAGAGCCCAGCCGCGCCGAGCGCCTTTGCCAACTCCTCGGGCCGCACCAGCTTGCCGAACTGGTGAGTGCCGCGCGGCAGCCAGCGCAGCACATATTCGGCGCCGATGATGGCAAGGCCAAGCGCCTTCAGCGTGCGGTTGATGGTGGCGACGAACATGATGCCGCCGGGCCGGACCATCTCACTGCATTTGGCGACGAACAGATCGACGTCGGCGACATGCTCGACCACCTCCATGTTGAGGATGACGTCGAAGGTCTCGCCGGCGTCCGCCAGCGCCTCGGCCGTGGTGGCGCGATAGTCGATGCCAACACCGGCCTCGGCCGCATGCAGTTTCGCCACTTCGATGTTGGTGGCGGAGGCGTCGGCGCCGACCACCTCGGCGCCGAGCCGCGCCATCGGTTCGCACAAAAGCCCGCCGCCGCAGCCGATGTCGAGGAAACGCAGGCCCTCGAAAGGCCTGGCCGCGCGCGGGTCGCGGCCGAAGCGGCTCGCCACCTGGTCGCGGATATAGGCAAGCCGCACCGGGTTGAACTTGTGCAGCGGCCGGAACTTGCCGTTCGGGTTCCACCATTCTGCGGCAAGGGCGGAGAAGCGCTCGACTTCTCCGGTATCGATGGTCGATCGGCGGGGCTCAGGCATGGGCGGGTCTCCTCGAACGCTAGGAAGTCGGGCGTGGGGGAGGGAATGTC
>NZ_RZSL01000096.1:0-15529 GCF_003997355.1 Mesorhizobium sp. M1E.F.Ca.ET.041.01.1.1
GTCCTTGGCAATCACGAAGATCCTCGTCGCCAACCGATCCGAAATCGCCATCCGCGTCTTTCGCGCGGCCAATGAACTCGGCCTCAAAACCGTGGCGATCTGGGCGGAAGAGGACAAATATTCGCTGCATCGCTTCAAGGCCGACGAAAGCTACCAGGTCGGTCGCGGGCCGCATCTCGCCAAGGATATGGGGCCGATCGAGAGCTACCTGTCGATCGACGAGGTGATCCGCGTCGCCAGACTGTCGGGCGCAGACGCGATCCATCCGGGTTACGGCCTGCTGTCGGAGAGCCCGGAATTCGCCGAGGCATGTGCTGCCGCCGGCATCACCTTCATCGGGCCGAAGCCGGAGACGATGCGCCGGCTCGGCAACAAGGTCGCTGCGCGCAACCTGGCGATCGAGGTCGGCGTGCCGGTCGTGCCCGCCACCGATCCGCTCCCGGACGACATGGAAGCAGTGAAGAAGCTCGCCGCGGGAATCGGCTATCCGGTGATGTTGAAGGCCTCGTGGGGCGGCGGCGGCCGGGGCATGCGCGCCATCCGTGCCGAAGCCGATCTCGCTCGCGAGGTGATGGAGGGCAAGCGCGAGGCCAAGGCCGCCTTCGGCAAGGACGAGGTCTATCTCGAGAAGCTGATCGAGCGCGCCCGCCATGTCGAGGTCCAGGTGCTCGGCGACACGCATGGCAACGCCGTCCATCTGTTCGAGCGCGACTGTTCGATCCAGCGCCGCAACCAGAAGGTCGTCGAGCGCGCGCCGGCGCCATATCTCAGCGAGGAACTGCGCCAGGAACTCTGCGGCTATGCGCTGAAGATCGCGCAAGAGACCAGCTATATCGGCGCCGGCACGGTCGAGTTCCTGCAGGACGCCGACACCGGCAAATTCTATTTCATCGAAGTCAATCCGCGTATCCAAGTCGAGCATACCGTCACCGAGATGGTGACCGGCATCGACATCGTGAAGGCGCAGATACATATCCTCGACGGCTTCTCCATCGGCACTCCGGAATCCGGCGTACCGGCGCAGAAGGACATCAAGCTCAACGGTCACGCGCTGCAGTGCCGCATCACCACCGAGGATCCGGAGCAGAATTTCATTCCCGACTACGGCCGCATCACCGCCTATCGCGGCGCGACCGGTTTCGGCATCCGCCTCGACGGCGGCACCGCCTATTCGGGCGCGGTCATCACCCGCTTCTACGATCCGCTGCTGGAGAAGATCACCGCCTGGGCGCCGACGCCGGCCGAGGCGATCGCGCGCATGAACCGGGCGCTGCGCGAATTCCGCATCCGCGGCGTCGCGACCAACCTCACCTTCCTCGAAGCGATCATCAACCACCCGAGCTTCGCCGACAATTCCTATACGACGAAGTTCATCGACACGACGCCGGAACTGTTCCAGCAGGTGAAGCGGCAGGACCGCGCCACCAAGCTGCTCAACTACCTGGCCGACGTCAGCGTCAACGGCCACCCGGAGACGCGCGGCCGGCCGATGCCCAAAGCCGATGCCGCGGCGCCTGTCGTGCCCTATCTCAACGGCAAGCTTCCGGACGGCAGCAAGCAGCGGTTCGATGCGCTCGGCCCGGAGAAGTTCGCGGCCTGGATGCGCGGGCAAGCCCAAGTGCTGGTCACCGACACGACGATGCGCGACGGCCACCAGTCGCTGCTCGCCACCCGTATGCGCACCTATGACATCGCAGGTATCGCCGGCACCTATGCGCGGGCGCTGCCGCAGATCCTGTCGCTCGAATGCTGGGGCGGCGCGACCTTCGACGTCGCCATGCGCTTCCTGACCGAGGATCCGTGGGAGCGGCTGTCACGGGTGCGCGAAGCAGCGCCCAACCTTCTGCTGCAGATGCTTCTGCGCGGCGCCAACGGCGTCGGCTACACCAACTATCCCGACAATGTCGTGCAGCATTTCGTCAAACAGGCGGCCGCCGGCGGCGTCGACCTGTTCCGCGTCTTCGACTGCCTGAACTGGGTCGAGAACATGCGCGTCGCCATGGACGCGGTGGGCACCGAGGGCAAGCTGATCGAAGCGGCGATGTGCTACACCGGCGACATCCTCGACCCGGCTCGGGCCAAATACGATCTCAAATACTATGTCGGGCTGGCGAAGGAACTGGAAGCCGCCGGCGCGCATATCATCGCCGTCAAGGACATGGCCGGGCTTTTGAAGCCGTCGGCGGCGCGCGCGCTGTTCAAGGCGCTGCGCGAAGAGACCGACCTGCCGATCCATTTCCACACGCATGACACGTCCGGCCTGGCCGCCGCCACGGTGCTGGCGGCGGTCGAGACCGGCGTCGACGCCATCGACGCGGCGATGGATTCCTTCTCCGGCAACACCTCGCAGCCCTGCCTCGGCTCGATCGTCGAGGCGCTCAAGGGAACCGAGCGCGATCCCGGCCTCGATCCGCAGTGGATCCGGCACATCTCCTTCTACTGGGAAGCGGTGCGCAACCAGTATGCCGCCTTCGAAAGCGACCTCAAGGGACCGGCTTCCGAGGTTTATCTCCACGAAATGCCGGGCGGCCAGTTCACCAACCTCAAGGAGCAGGCGCGGTCGCTCGGGCTGGAAACACGCTGGCACGAGGTGGCGCAGGCCTATCACGACGTCAACCTGATGTTCGGCGACATCGTCAAGGTGACGCCGTCGTCGAAGGTGGTCGGCGACATGGCGCTGATGATGGTGAGCCAGGATCTCACCGTCGCCGATGTCGAAAACCCGGCGAAGGACATCGCCTTCCCGGATTCGGTCGTCTCGATGCTGCGCGGCGATCTCGGCCAGTCGCCCGGCGGATGGCCGCAAGCGCTGCAGAAGAAGGTGCTGAAGGGCGAGAAGCCGATCACTGTGCGGCCGGGCTCGCTGCTCAAGCCGGCGAACCTCAAGGCCAGCCGCAAGGAGATCGAGGAGAAGCTGGAGCGCAAGCTCAGCGAGTTCGAGTTCGCCTCCTGGCTGATGTATCCGAAGGTCTTCACCGACTTCGCCGCCGCGCAGGAAACCTATGGCCCCGTCAGCGTGCTGCCGACGCCGACCTATTTCTACGGCATGAAGTCGGAAGACGAGATCTTCGTCGACATCGAGAAGGGCAAGACGCTGGTCGTACGCTGCCAGGCGTTCGGCGACGTCGACGAAAAGGGCATGGTCACCGTCTTTTTCGAGCTCAACGGCCAGCCACGCCGCGTGAAGGTGCCGGACCGCGCGCATGGCGCCTCGGCCGCCAAGGCGCGGCGCAAGGCGGAGCCCGGCAACGAGGCGCATATCGGCGCGCCGATGCCGGGGGTGGTCTCCGCGCTCGCGGTTGCCGCCGGGCAGGCCGTCAAGGCCGGCGATGTGCTGCTCTCGATCGAGGCGATGAAGATGGAGACGGCGCTGCATGCCGAGCGCGACGGCGTGGTCGCCGAAGTGCTGGTCAAGGCCGGCGACCAGATCGACGCCAAGGATTTGCTGATCGCATTCGGTTGAGACAAAGCTGTTTGAAGGCAGGCAGCTTAACGGAACTTCTTGACACAACGAGACTGTGCGTTGGTCGAGGGCTAGCTGTCGATGTCGGCGCTGCCCCTCATTGCCCTGCCGGGCATTTCTCCCCGTAAAACGGGGAGAAAGTGGCTGGCCGCAACTTTGGCGCGCTTTCCTTCAACGCCAGTGATTGGCGAAGCCGGCGATGACAGTGTCTTTCTCCCCGTCACTATACGGGGAGAAATGTCCGGCAGGACAATGAGGGGCAGCGCCGGCCTCTGAAGCAGCAAGCCTTTCATGCCGCAGCAATAACGGCTTGACCAGCAGCGTCCGCTCGGGCATCGAACCCGCTCGAAATTGCCGGCCTCCCTTGCGAGTCGCCGGTGAGAAAACGACGCGGAGAAAAAAATGGCCGACGAGATCACCGAGACCAGCCAGACTGTAGCCGCCGGCCAGCTGCGCGCCATCATCGAGCGCATCGAGCGCCTCGAGGAGGAGAAGAAGACGATTTCCGACGACATCAAGGACGTCTATGCCGAGGCCAAGGGCACCGGCTTCGACACCAAGGCGATCCGCACCATCGTCCGGCTGCGCAAGAAGGACCAGGCCGAGCGCCAGGAGGAGGAGTCCATACTCGATCTGTACAAGGCCGCGCTCGGGATGGTCTAAGCCTCATGGCCGGGGCCGGCCATGAGTGAGTTCGACTTCGGCGGCCATCGCGCTTCGGAGTTCCGCCATCGCGGCTTCTGGACGCTGTTCGCCGAGCGGCATCCGGAAGAGAGAGCCCGCCTGGCGAGACGCGGGCCGTGGTTCTGGCAGCGCGGACTGCCGGAGTTCGGCCTGGTTCTTTCCATGTATGTCGCGCCGAGCGAGAATGTGGTCGGCGTCTTCTTCGGCCGCAACGAAAAGCTCGGCGCAACGGAAGTCTGGACAAGGCTGAAGCCTTTCCAGCCGGCAATCGAGGCCCGACTGAAGCTCAGGCCGGAGCAGAGCGCGCAAAACCTTGGCATCAACTCGCAGTGGCGGGTCAACTGCTTCGCCGAGGACAACTGGCCGGCCATGGCCGACTGGCTGGCGACGGAATGCTCGCGTTTCGAGCGCGCCGTGACTGAAGTGCTGAGGCAGGACTAGCTGGCCTATGGCGGCGGACTTCTTCAAATCCCGCTGGCAAGGCAAAACGTCGCTCGACCGGTTGTTCTGGCGCGACATGCTGCTCATCGGCACTGCGATCAACATCGCCTCGTCGGCGGTGGCGCTCGTCCTGCTCGGGCTGAAGCTGCCGCTCTGGCTGGTTCTTACGGTGCATCTCCTGCCGGTGCCCTACAACATCTTCCTCGCCCTTGCCGTCTGGCGAACGGCGGAGAAGACGGGCGGCACCAAGGCAACGCTGATGATGCTGGGCTCGGCGCTCTGGCTGATCGCGACGGTTATTGCCTGACGGGCACCCGATACCGCTCAGACAAAAAGGGCGACCGAAGCCGCCCTTCCTTGGAAATGCAGGTCAGGCGCCGGTCAGGCCGCCGGCTCGAACCGCAGCGCCACGCCGTTGATGCAGTAGCGCAGGCCGGTCGGCGGCGGGCCGTCCTCGAAGACATGGCCGAGATGGCTGCCGCAGCGCGAGCAGTGGCACTCGGTGCGGACCATGCCGTAGCTGCGGTCGACGGTGGTCTCGATCGAGCCCGGGACCGGATCGTTGAAGCTCGGCCAGCCGGTGCCGCTCTCGAATTTCAGCTTGGATTCGAACAGCGGCTGGTCGCAGCCGACGCAAAAGAACGTGCCGGCGCGCTTCTCATAAAGCAGGGCGCAGCTTCCGGGACGCTCGGTGCCGTGGTTGCGCATGACGGCATATTGCTCCGGCGTCAGCCGTGCGCGCCATTCGGCATCGCTGCGGGTGACGGGAAAGGCGTGGGTGTCCATGAAATCTCCTCGGCCTTGGCGGCTCGTTGTTGGTGCAACCGATATTCGCCCCAACATAGGCATTTGTTACAGGCCTGCCCAGTACCGGGACTGACCGGGCAATCGCCGCTGGTTTCGAATTAGCCCGTGCCTATTATCGTTGGCGCTGCCCCTCACCTGCCTGCCGGCATCCTCTCCCCGTATAGTGACGGGGAGAGGGGCGCTCTCATTGATGGTTTCGCTAATCGCCAGCATTGCAGGAAGGACGCCGAGGTTGCGGCCAGCCCCCTTCTCCCCGTCACTATACGGGGAGAAGGTCCCGGCAGGGGGATGAGGGGCGGCGCCGACTTTGGCGATTTGTAGTTGCCACCACGCTCAATGCTTCCTCGAGAGCTGTTTCGTAGCGGCCTCAAGCCCGGCGAGCGTCAGCGGGAACATGCGGCCGCCGAAGATGTCGCGGATCATGGCGATCGAGTGGGTGTAGCGCCAGTTCTTCTCAGCTTCCGGATTCAGCCAAACCGCATTCGGCCATTGCTGCAGCAGCCGCCCGAGCCAGACACCGCCGGCCTCCGGGTTCCAGTGCTCGACCGAGCCGCCGGGATGCACGATCTCGTAAGGGCTCATCGAGGCATCGCCGACCACGATCACCTTGTAGTCAGGCCCGTATTTGTGGATGAGGTCGAAGGTCGGGATCGTCTCGGCAAGCCGCCGTCGATTGTCCTTCCAGACGCGCTCGTAAAGGCAGTTGTGGAAGTAGAAATATTCGAGCTGGCGGAACTCGGCGCGGGCGGCGGAGAACAGTTCCTCGACGCCCTTGATATGATCGTCCATCGAGCCGCCGACGTCGAAGAACATCAGAAGCTTCACCGCGTTGCGCCGCTCGGGCCGGGTTTTCACGTCGAGATAGCCATGTTCGGCGGTGGCATGGATGGTGCCGGGCAGGTCGAATTCTTCCTCGGCGCCCTCGCGCACCCAGCGGCGCAGCCGCTTCAGCGCCACCTTGATGTTGCGCGTGCCGAGCTCGACGGCGTCGTCGAAATTCCTGAACTCGCGCTTGTCCCAGACCTTTACCGCGCGGCGATGCCGGCTCTCGTGCTGGCCGATGCGCACGCCTTCCGGGTTGTAGCCATAGGCGCCGAAAGGCGAGGTGCCGCCGGTGCCGATCCATTTCGAGCCGCCCTGGTGGCGGCCCTTCTGCTCCGCCAGCCGCTGCTTCAGCGTCTCCATCAGCTTGTCGAAGCCGCCCAGCGCCTCGACCAGCTTTTTCTCCTCGTCGGTCAGATGCTTCTCGGCGAGCCGTCGCAGCCATTCCTCGGGGATATTGGCGACATCGACGGTGTCAGGACCGGCAAGCGCCTCGACGCCCTTGAAGACATGCGCGAACACCTGGTCGAAACGGTCGATATGGCGCTCGTCCTTCACCAGGGCCGAGCGGGCGAGATAGTAGAAACCCTCGACATCATAGTCGACCAGCCCCACTTCCAGGCCTTCCAGCAATGACAGATATTCCCTGAGCGAAACGGGAACCCGCGCGGCCTTCAGTTCGAGGAAAAAGGGGATGAACATCGGCCCCTTATAGCAGATCGTATTCGATGAAGCCGGTGCGCCGCGCCACATGGTCGTAGAGCCGGCGCGCGGTGGCGTTGGTCTCGTGCGTCATCCAGTAGACGTTCTTCACGCCGATCTTGCCGGCCTCGTCCTGCACGGCTTTGATCAGTGCCGCGCCGACGCCTTTGCCACGCACGTCCGGGTCGGCGAACAGGTCCTGCAGATAGCAGTTGTTTTTTTCCGACCAGCAGGAGCGGTGGTAGAGATAGTGGGTCAGGCCCACCGCCTTGCCATCGAGCGTGGCGATAAAACCCTTCGGCTCGAACTCGCCCGGCGTGAACAGCCGCTTCCAGGTGACGTCGTAGACCTCGTCCGGCAGCTTGGTCTCGTAGAAGGTGAGGTAGGCGGTCCACAGGCGCCGCCAGTCGGCGTGGTCGGTCTGCGCAAGCGGGCGGGTGGTGATCTCGGACATTTTTCTCCTCCAATGCCTGGTCCGAAGCTGCGGCAGCGGCCGAATGCCGGCAACGGTCCAGAGGCCAGGAAAGCGCTGTTGCTGCCTGCCTATTGCTGCCAGCTATTGTTGGCGCCTGGCCATGAAGGCAAGCCGCTCGAACAGATGCACGTCCTGCTCGTTCTTCAACAGCGCGCCATGCAGTTTCGGCAGCGCGTTCTTGGGGTCGGCGCGCAGGTCCTCCGGCGCGATGTCGTCGGCGACGAGCAGGCGGATCCAGTCGAGCGCTTCGGAGGTCGACGGCTTCTTCTTGAGCCCCGGTACCTCGCGGATCTCGTAGAACTGGGTGAGCGCGGCACGCACCAGGTTCTGCTTGATGCCCGGATAGTGCACGTCGACGATGCGATGCAGCGTCTCGATGTCGGGGAAGCGGATGTAGTGGAAGAAGCAGCGGCGCAGGAAAGCGTCCGGCAGTTCCTTCTCGTTGTTCGAGGTGATGATGACGATCGGCCTGAAATCGGCGCGGATGGTCTCGCCGGTCTCGTAGACGAAGAACTCCATCCGGTCGAGTTCCTGCAGCAGGTCGTTGGGGAATTCGATGTCGGCCTTGTCGATCTCGTCGATCAGCAGAACCACTTTCTTCCGGGCCGCGAAAGCGTCCCAAAGCTTGCCGCGCTTGATGTAGTTCCTAATGTCGCTGAAACGGTCGTCGCCGAGCTGGCTGTCGCGCAGCCGCGAGACGGCGTCGTATTCGTAGAGACCCTGCTGCGCCTTGGTGGTCGACTTGACGTTCCATTCGATGAAATCCAGCCCGAGCGCTGACGCCACCTGACGGGCGAGCTCCGTCTTGCCGGTGCCCGGCTCGCCCTTGACCAGCAAGGGCCGCTCAAGCGCGATCGCGGCGTTGACCGCAACCATCAGATCCTTGTCGGCGACGTAAGCCGCGGTGCCTTCGAAGCGCATTTTTTCTCCCGATCGTCTGGCCGCGACCGTAAGGACGCTGCCCCGGCTGTGCAAGGCGCAGCAGCGCCGCAAGGTGCACGGCACAATTTTGCCGGCCCTTGGACGGCCGTCCTTCTGGCGCTCGGCTAACCATCGGCCTATATTGGCGCTGGCGGTCTGCGCTTCCCGGCAGGAGAAACTTATCCCCGGGGCCTTATCGATCCTTAGGGAGCTGTCCCTGGGAAGACCCGTGGGTTTTCTCACACGGCGCCCACCTACTTTGTAGGCACCCGGGATCGACCTCTCCACCGGTTGTGTGGATCGTCACTTTCCCGATTTTGGGATTGGCGCGGTAGAAAACGTCGCTCCTGAAACTCCATCCAGATCCGGCCTTTTCTAGCGTCTGCGCATGACACATTCCAAAGACCTGAAAAGACATCTCCGCAAGGAAGCGCTGGCGCGGCGCGATGCGCTCGACGAGTTCTGGCGGGTGGAAATCGCGCTCGAAATGGCCGAAACCGCGAAGGAGCAAATCGCGGTCGAACCGGGCCAGGTTGTTTCCGGCTTCTGGCCGATGCGCTCCGAGGTCGATGTGCGGCCGCTGATGTTCGCGCTGCGCGAAAAGGGCGCCAGGCTCTGCCTGCCGGCGATCCTCGACAAGACCACGATCGTCTTCCGCGAATTGGTGCGCGGCGCGCCGATGGTCGAGATGGGCTTCGGCACGGTCGGGCCGCATGAGGAGGCTGAAGTGCTCGACCCCTCCCTCATGCTGGTGCCGCTTGCCGCCTTCGACGCGCGCGGCCACCGTATCGGCTACGGCGCCGGCTATTACGACCGGGCGATCGCCCGGCTGGCCGACAAGGGGTTGACGCCCAGGATGATCGGTATCGCCTTCGACTGCCAGGAAGTTCCGATGGTGCCGGATGAGAACCACGACGTGATCATCCCGGAAATACTCACCGAGAGCGGGTTGCGCCGGTTCACGCCGCAATTGTAGAAATGCGTTTGAAAAACGCATGATCTTTTGCGGAAAGTCATGCAGCTTTTACTTGGCGGGCTTTCGGCGCAGGATCGTATGAGACTTCTCTTCCTCGGCGACATGGTCGGAAAAACTGGGCGCACGGCGGTGTGGGAACAACTGCCGAGGCTGATTTCCGACTTCAAGCTCGACTTCGTCATCGTCAATGGCGAAAATGCCGCCGGCGGCTTCGGCATCACCGAGGAGATTTTTCGCGAAACGCTCGCGGCCGGCGCGGATGTCGTCACCACCGGCAACCATGTCTGGGACCAGCGCGACGCGCTGATCTTCGCGCCGCGCGAGGAGCGGTTCCTGCGCCCGTCCAATTTCCCGAAGGGCACACCGGGGCGCGGCTCGGGTGTCTACATCGCCAGGAACGGCGCGCGGGTGCTGGTTGCCAACATCATGGGCCGCGTCTTCATGCATCCTGAGCTCGACGATCCGTTCCAGGCCGGCGAGCGAGAGCTTGCCGCCTGTCCGCTCGGCGAGCAGGCGGATGCGGCGGTGATCGATTTCCACGCCGAGGCGACGTCGGAAAAAATGTGCTTCGCGCATTTCGTCGACGGCCGCGCCAGCCTGGTGGTCGGCACCCACACGCACCAGCCGACCGCCGACCACCAGATCCTCAACGGCGGCACCGCCTATATCTCGGACGCCGGCATGTGCGGCGACTACGATTCCTCGCTCGGCATGGACAAGGAGGAGCCACTCAACCGCTTCCTGTCGAAAGTGCCAAAGGGCCGTTTCGAGGCAGCGAATGGACCCGCGACCTTGTGCGGCATCGGTGTCGATATTTCCGACCGCACGGGGCTTGCCGAGAAGATCGCGCCGTTTCGTCGCGGGCCGCGGCTGGAGGAAACGGCGCCATCCTTCTGGTCGTGACATTGATATGAGCGAGGCCAGTACCTAACTGGCGACGAAACCCGCGAAAAACTGCTCCAAACATTTGTTTCTACGCAATTCCAGACGGAAAGCCGCTACGCACTTTTCCTGGAATTGCTCCGGATCGTAGAGGGGACGACCTCCATGCAGCTTGTCGAATTCCTGGCGCCGCACTTCGCCTTCGTCTCCAATCCGACCGCGTGGATCGCGCTGCTGACGTTGGTGGTGCTGGAGATCGTGCTCGGCATCGACAATCTGATCTTCATCTCGATCCTGACCAACAAGCTGCCCGAAGCGCAGCGCGCCCGCGCCCGCAGGCTCGGCATCTCGGCGGCGCTGGTCATGCGCCTCATCCTGCTCGCCACCATCTCGATCATCGTGCAGTTGACGGCGCCGGTGTTCACGGCGCTCGGGCATGGCTTTTCCTGGCGCGACCTGATCCTGATCGCCGGCGGCCTGTTCCTGGTCTGGAAGGCGACTAAGGAAATCCACCACACGGTGGATCCGCAGGATCATCAGGACACGATGATGGGTGAAACCCTGCAGATGAGCCTGGCCGGCGCGATCTTCCAGATTCTCTTGCTCGACCTCGTCTTCTCGATCGATTCCATCATCACCGCCGTCGGCATGACCGACGAGATCGCCATCATGTATATCGCGGTGATCGTGGCGGTGAGCGTGATGATGCTGGCGGCCGGGCCGCTTGCCGATTTCATCGCCAGGAACCCCACAATCGTCATGCTGGCGCTCGGCTTCCTGCTGATGATCGGCATGACGCTGATCGCCGACGGCATGGGCTACCATGTGCCCAAGGGCTACATCTACGCGGCGATGGGTTTTTCGGCGCTGGTCGAGGGCCTCAACATGCTGGCGCGGAACCGCAAGAAGCAGAGGTCCGGCGGCGGGCATTGATCTGTTGACTCTTACAATTTTGTACGTACATACTCTTATGTGACGGTGGCGCTTGCAGTTCGAATGGGATCCTGAAAAAGCCCGACGCAACCTTGCTAAGCACGGTGTCGCCTTTGACCTCGCGCTGAAGGTTTTCGACGATCCACTCCATCTGATTGTGCCCGACCGTTTTGAAGATGGAGAGCAGCGATGGCATGCGATCGGTATGGTCGGAATTCAGGTAATCCTGCTCGTTGTTCACACCTACCCGGACCTAACAGACGAAGAACGTGTTCGAATTGTTGGTGCTCGCAAAGCCACCCCGCATGAAAGGAGGCGCTATGAGCAGGAAGAACCTTAGCCAGGATCAGCGCGATCAACTCGCCAAGCTGGCCGATCTGCCCGACGACCAGATCGACACCCTCGATATTCCGGAAGCGCCGGCGGAGAACTGGGTTCACGCTCGCCGGGGTCATCTCTACCGGCCCCTTAAGCAGCCGGTCACCATTCGGCTCGATGCTGACGTGCTCGCCTGGTTCAAGGAGCATGTAGAGGGTGGTGGTTATCAGACTGAAATCAATCGAGTGCTTCGCCGCTATGTGACTGAGCAGGAGAGGCGCCGAGCCTAACGACTATTCGGCCGGAATGCCCTTCGGATGCCGGTCGCCGATCAGGCCGAGCGTCAGCCCCTGTTCCAGCCATGCCTTGGCGCCGGCGAGCACAAGTGTGAAGCCGCCGGTCGAGCCGATCGCCTGGCTGACCTGCTCGTCGCCGGAGCCGGCGAAACCGAAATTGCGGACTTCGAGGAAAGGTCGCATCGCCAGGCATCTGGGTGAAGGTCCAGACGACGGTGGTCGGCGGCTCGCTCCACTGCATGACGATCTTTTCGTTGGGAACGATCTCGCCGACCTCGACCCTGGTCGAGACGCCGTACATGCGCCATTCCCACTCGACCGGCTTGCCGCCATCCAGCCTTCCGCTTGAATGCGTGAACCAGAATTTCGTGGTGATCGCCGGGTCGACGATGGCCTCGAAGACCTCGGCAACCGGCCGGCGGATCAGCATTGCGGTTTCAGCGGTCGGGGCTTCTTTGAGTTCCACTGGATCCTCCTGAAATTGGTCAGGGCAGGTTGATCTGCTAGGAGACGCCGAACCGGTCGTTGAGCCAGGCGAAACGGCGGCTGAAGCCGTAATTGCCAGGCGGCATCAGGAATCCGCCGTCCTTGGCCAGCGCTTCGACGATGCGCTCCAACTCCTCTTCGGAGGAACAGTCGACGAAGAACGAAACCGACGGCGTGAAGGTGAAGGCGTGGTGCACGGGGCTATTGAAGATCATGACCTCCGTACCGCCGATCAACGCGCGTGCCAGCTTGACTGTCCCTTCGGGCCCGTCCTCGCCCGCGCCGTAGCGCGTGATGTCGAGGGCGCGGCTCTGCGGAATGGTCTCGCAATAGAAGGTCATGGCCTCCTCGGCCCTACCTTCGAACATCAGGAATGGCGTTACCTTCATTGCAATCCTCCCTCGGCTCGGATCCCGACTCAGATGTTGGTCTCGTTGGCCGGCTCGCCCTTCATCTCGGCGCGATAGTAGCCGTCGCGCAGGTTGATGCCGTATTCGAGATAGGCCTTCATGCAGGCGAGCATCTGCGACCAGCCCTCGCAATTGAGGTAGGACTTCTTCAGGCCAACCTCGCCTTCGCGCCAGCCGCTCTCGGCGATGGTGACGAAGGTGCCGCCATCGTCCAGCGGCTCGAAATTCATCTCGATGCGGGTCTTGTAGGCCGGCTTGCCCTCGGCGTCGGTCGCATCCCAGCGCAGCACGATGCGCTTGTCTTTCGTCACTTCGTCCACTTCGACGGGCACCGTCTTCCACCAGGTCACGGTGGTGCCGGGAACGAGCGGCGCGGAGGCGCCGCCGATGGTGGTGAAGTAACCGCTGAGCTTCGTCGGATTGACCACGGCGTCGAAGACCGCGGCGACCGGTTTGCCGATGCGGCCGGAAATCCTGAATCCAAGGGACATATCCACAGCTCCTTCCTTGCTGCTTGAAACAATATGTTATAGAAACATAACATGTCAAGTCAAACCGCAGACGATCATGTTTTCAAAGCCTTGGCGCACCCCCGGCGGCGCGAGCTGCTCGATCGGCTGAAGGATCAGCCGCAGACCACCGGCGCGCTCTGCGAGGCATTCCCGGACATGGACCGCTGCACCGTGATGATGCACCTGAAGGTGCTGGAGGAGGCCGATCTGGTCGTGGCGCGGCGCGAGGGGCGCGAGCGCTGGAACCATCTCAACGCGCTGCCGATCAAGCAGATCCACGACCGCTGGATCAGCCAGTATGCCGGCCACGCGATCAGCATCCTCGACCGGCTCAAATCCGATCTGGAGGGTTGATCCGGTCCGCGCCAGACATATGCCAGGCTGCCTTGACACCGGGCCGACGGCGCGGCTGGACGAATTGAGCCGATTTATCTATAAGCCGGCCATTCCGACAGAGAGCGCCGCATGCCTTCGCAGGCATGGCCCAGACGTTCTGGAAATTTGAATTCGAGCATTTTGCCGATGCCGGGGCATCGCGCCCGGGCGAAAAATGCTCTAGCCGAACACGACAGGGGTGCCATGGCTGGCCATTCACAGTTCAAGAACATCATGCACCGCAAGGGCCGTCAGGACGCGGTACGGTCGAAAATGTTTTCCAAGCTGGCGCGCGAAATAACCGTCGCCGCCAAGACCGGCACGCCGGATCCGGCGATGAACCCGCGGCTGCGCCTTGCCGTGCAGAACGCCAAGGCGGTGTCGATGCCGAAGGACAACATCCAGCGCGCCATCAACAAGGCTTCCGCCGGCGACGGCGAAAACTACGAAGCCGTGCGCTACGAGGGCTACGGCCCGGGCGGCGTGGCGCTGATCGTAGAGGCGCTGACCGACAACCGCAACCGCTCGGCCTCGAACGTGCGCGCCGCCTTCACCAAGGCCGGCGGGGCGCTCGGCGAAACCGGATCGGTGTCGTTCATGTGGAACCGGGTTGGCGAGATCTACTATCCGGCCTCGGCCGGTGACGCCGACAAGGTGATGGAAGCTGCGATCGAAGCCGGCGCGGACGACGTGGAGTCGGACGAGGAAGGCCACACCATCTACTGCAGCTTCGAGAATCTCGGCGACGTGTCGAAGTCGCTCGAAGCCGCGCTCGGCGAAGCGGAATCGGTGAAGCCGATCTGGCAGCCGCAGAACAATGTCCCGGTCGATGAAGAGCGGGCGCAGTCGCTGATGAAGCTCGTCGCCACCCTCGAGGACGACGACGACGTGCAGAGCGTTTACGCCAATTTCGAGGTCGACGACGAGACCATGGCCAAGCTCAGCGCGGCCTGATCGGCCGCGCGATCCGATATGAACGAGAAGCCGCTTCCGACCATCCGCATCACCTACTGCACGCAATGCCTGTGGCTGTTGCGTGCAGGCTGGATGGCGCAGGAATTGCTCTCGACCTTCGGCACCGATCTCGGCGAGGTGACGCTGGTGCCGGGCACCGGCGGCATCTTCACCATTGCCTGCAACGACGTGCTTATCTGGGAGCGCAAGCGCGACGGCGGCTTTCCGGACGCGGCGAAACTCAAGCAGCTGGTCCGCGACGTCATCGACCCGGATCGCGATCTCGGTCATGCCGACCGCAAAACGCACAAGAAAACAGACCCCACCTGAGGCGGGGTTTTTGCATGGCGGAGTGCTGTCTTCAGATCAAAGCCATGATGAAGCATGCCATCGCCACGATCGCGGTGATGGTCCGCACATGGTTCCACATCACCCATTCGCTCAGATAGTTTGTCCATACCGTGGCGCCGTTCGCGCTCGCCGGATCGACGGCGGCCAGCGCGTCGTTGAGCGGCACGTTGAAGACCATGGTCACGATCGGGTTGCCGATCAGGTAGATCACAGCGCCGGCAAGCAGCCAGAACGCGCCCGGCTGGCTCCAGCCCATGATGGCGGCCGCGATCAGCGCCAGGCAGATCAGGCCGGTGCCGAAGAGCGCCGTCATGAAGGTCGGCGTGATCACGGTGACGTTGATCGAATTCATGGCGGCGATGCCGCCCGCCGCCGGCAGCCGGGCAAATGCCGGCATGACGAAGTTCGAGAAGGCGAAAAAGACGCCGCCGACGACGCCGGAGCCGATCGCGGCGATGAAAATGACGGTGGGAAGAAGTTTCATCATGTTGGTTGCTCCCGATTTGCAGCAGGCGATGCCCGGTGATCAAAATGTGACAAATCCTCACATTTGCAAAACGTGATAAACCCTCGTATTTTACGAGTCAAGCCAGTTTCGAAAGCCGAGATGCGTTATGGAAGGCAAAGTCGCAGGGATTACCGACCAAGCCGCGATTGCTTCACCGCGGCGGGCGCCGACGCAGCAGCGCAGCCGTGAGCGGGTCGAGCGGATGCTTTCCGC
>NZ_RZSL01000970.1:0-1459 GCF_003997355.1 Mesorhizobium sp. M1E.F.Ca.ET.041.01.1.1
AATCCTAAGAATTTCCTAGAGCGGTTCAGCGTTTTGATGGGATCGATGAACCGTTCCAAGTGTTTGTTTCATGCGATTCAGGACGGAAAACCGTTGCGGGCTTTTCCTGGAATTGCCTCAGTTTCCTGGCGCGCGGCAGGCCGGCAGGCAGCGCCCCTCCGCTGCCCGCCGGGCGGTCCCCCGCCGGGAGATTGCGGCTTTCAACGCCGATCGTCAGTCGTCGCCGCCGCTGTCATGACTGCCGCTGTCCCCGCCCCCATCGTGGCCACCGCTGTCGCCGCCGCCGTCATGGCTGTCGCTGTCCCCGCCGTCGTGATCGCCGCCCTGGTGATCGCCATCCTCGTCCTGGTCGCCGTCATGCGAGCCCGTCCCGACGCCGTCGCCCTCATGATCGGCCTCGTCATTCTCGGCGACGGCGTGGTCACCGTCATCGCCGGCGGCGGCGCCCTGGTCGTCGTCATCCTCAGCCACGGTCACCTGGCCGCCATGGTCCGAACCCGCGAAGGATGGCTGCGTTGCAAAGATGCCGAGCAGGCCGATTGCGGTTGCCGCCAGCGTTGGAAGGGTCTTCATCTCGTCGCTCCGATCCGATTGTCGGTGCGGATCATTGCCTTGCCGGATTACGGCGCGCTTAAACGAGCGGTTTCAATTTTAGCGTTTGCTTATTTTATGCCGCCCACTCGGGCATGCGGTCTTTCAAACGGCGCCGCGCCACCGGCCGCCCGCGCCACGATCGCCTCGAGCGGCTCGGGCCTGTGCAGGAAATAGCCCTGGCCATAGGCGACCCCCATGCCCATGAGGATCTCCAACGCGCTCTTTTCCTCGATCTTCTCGGCCACCACGGCGCTGCCCATGCTTCTGGCAATGCCGGCGATCGCCGAGACGATCTCGCGGTCGAAGCGGCTTTCGGCGATGTGCTCGACGAAGGAGCCGTCGATCTTGATGACGTCGATGGGGAAGCGCCTCAGATATTCGAAGGAGCTCATGCCGGCGCCGAAATCGTCGAGGCTGACGCGGCAGCGGCGCAACCTGGCCTTGCGCACGAATTCTTCCGCCGCGTCGAAATTGGTGACGGCGGCGGTCTCGGTGATCTCGAAGCCGATGCCGGATGGCGGCGCGCCGCTCCCGGCGATCGCGGCATCGACGAAGTCCCAGAGCTGCGGATCGGAGAGCGTCTGCGCCGACAGGTTGAAGCCGAGCGAGATGGCGCCGGAGCGCATCGCCTTGCCGTGGCGCGCCAGTGCCGCGCGGATGATCCAGCGGTCGAGCCGGGCGGCAAGGCCGAAGCGTTCGGCCACCGGCATGAACTCACCCGGCGGGATCAGCTTGCCATTGCGGCCTTCGAGCCGCGCCAGCACCTCGACATGGCGGTTCTCTTCCCAGGGCCTGCCCAGGCGATGGATCTCCTGGCCGAACAGCTTCAGCCGGCCGTCCTCCATGGCGTCGACCAGGTCGGCGC
>NZ_RZSL01000971.1:0-1458 GCF_003997355.1 Mesorhizobium sp. M1E.F.Ca.ET.041.01.1.1
GGGCATATCGCCGATCTCGTCGAGGAACAGCGTGCCGCCGTCGGCGCTCTCGATCAACCCCTTGCGCCCCTTGGCCGCGGCCCCGGTGAAGGCGCCAGCGGTGTGCCCGAAAAGTTCGCTCTCGATCAGATGTTCCGGGATGGCCGCGCAGTTGATGGCCACGAAGGGGCCGCTGCGCGCGGAGCTGTCATGGATCGCGCGGGCGAGAACCTCCTTGCCGGAGCCGGTCTCACCATGGATCAGAATCGGAATTGAGGTGCGCGCCAGCTTGGCGGCACGGCACTGCATCGCCGCCATCACCGGGTCGCCGCCTGAAAGCTCGGCGATCGGCTTCGGCAGCAGCTCGACGGGAACGCGGCGTCCGCTCGGCGGCTGCGGTTCGATCGCGTGCGCGAAGAGGGCGCTGCCGTTGCGGCCGAACACCAGCCGCTCCTCGGTCGGGCGTCCACGCGTCAGGTTCGGCAGGTCGTCGATGTCCATGTCGAGATAGCGCGAGATCGGCTGGCCGATCGGCGACGGCGAATGCCTCCAGTCGATACCGCCGGCCTGCGCCAAAAGCAGCGCTGCGCCGCGCGTCGTGCCGAGGATGCGGCCGGAAGCATCGAGCGCGATCGCCGCTTCCGGATCGACGTCCAGGAACTCCGGCGAGCGCGAAAAGCGCAACACCCATTCGGAGTGCATCTGCGCCATCAAATTGGCGAGCTCGATGCGTCGCGCGGAAGAGGTCACCAGGTGCAGCGCGAGGTTCTGGCTGACTTTCGGCTGCGGCGAACGCAGCAGCGAAATGTCCAGCACCGCGGTCAGCTCGCCCTTTGTGTCGAAGATCGGCGCGGCGGTGCAGGAAAGCGGCGTGTGCGTGGTGTCGAAATGGTCGGTTTGATGAATGGTCATCGCCTCGCCGGTGACGATGCAGGAGCCGACGCCGCAGGTTCCGGTCCGGCTCTCCGACCATTCCGAGCCGAGATAGAGCCCGGCCTTGCGCAACTGGTCCATGAACAGCGGATCGCCGAGGAAGTCGACGGTGACGCCCTTGGCGTCGGCGAGCAGCAGGACGTAGTTCTGGCCCGCCACCTGCTTGAACAACGTCTCCAGACCGCTGCGGGCAATCGCGATCAGCCGCTCGGACTGCTCGCGGTGTTCGCGCAACTGGGTGTCGGGAACGATGTAGGCTTCAGTCGGCCGGGCCGGATCGAGCCGGTGCGTGTCGACGCAACGCAGCCAGGATTGCACCACGATATCGTCGCGGGCCGATCGCGCGCCGGACAGAACCTGCTCGATCTCGCGGATATGCTCTCGTTCGCCAGCCATGCGTCCTCCTCGCAGCCAACGTCCTTTGCGGCCACATAGTGGTGCCTCGAAGATACGCGCTCAACTGTACTATGGTAGCGCGCGACGGCGCCGATCTCACAGGCGGGGGAATTTGCGACACCCCCCATTTACGCGCCCGCCCTTTTGCCC
>NZ_RZSL01000972.1:0-1456 GCF_003997355.1 Mesorhizobium sp. M1E.F.Ca.ET.041.01.1.1
TGATGGCGTTGAAGCGTCTGAGGCCGTGGGTGAAGGTGATGGGCCCTGGCGGGCGTTCCTTTTCGTAGCCGTTCCAGCCTCCGAGCCTGGCGATACACCAGGCGGCCCAGGCGAGCGTGTGCGTGGGGTGCGGGTTCTTCTGCTTTTGGGTCTTGCCTTCAAGCTTGGCGATGAGCACTTCCAGGACGGTGATCTCGGTGGGATCGAAGAGGTGTGCGGCCTGGAAGCGCTGGCCCGGCGAACCACGCCCGTGTACGAGTTGCATGACCTTGGTGGCGACGACCAGAGCGGTGGCGGCCAGACGTTCGAGTGCATCGCCGTCGGCGATGAGACTTTCCTCCAGATCGATGGCCTGCGACTTCACGGTCCGAAACAGCTGTTCGACGCTCCAACGCGAGCGATACAGGTCGACGATGCGGCAGGCATCGGCAAGCGTTTCGACGCTGTGGGTGGTCAACAGCCGCCAGATCACCGCGTCCTTGGCCGAAGGTGGATCGATCTCACGCACTTCCACCATGTTGAGCGTGAGTTCGCGCGGATCGCGGCTGTCGGCGCCAAGGCGGGGCTGGCGCAAGCTCACCGCGGTGAAGCGAACGGCCAGTTCGACGGTGCGGGCCGGCCGGCCGGGTCGGGCCTGCAGTTCGAAGGCAATGCGGCCGGCTTCCGGCGTCTTGGCGATCGCGCCGAACAGGCGCTCGCCCCGCGTGCCCAAGGCCCGATCCCGTACAGCGCGGATGAGCACATGGGTGCGCTCGTCGGGCAGCCTTGCAAACACTTCGTAGATGTCGGCCTCGCGGTCGCCGATCACCGTCATCTGCGGCGCGTCGGTCAGCGCCTGGCATGCCGCCTTGGCGGTGCCGATCCACTTGTGGCTTTCCTTGGCTTCGATCGGCAGCGCCTGGTAGTCATCCGCCTTCTCTGCCTCGCGCCGCCAGATCGTGGCGCCTGCAAGGCCAAGGACCGAGCCGTCCACGGCATCCACGGCCAACGCCGGATGCACGAACAGCCCGATATCCGTGCCATTGCCGACACGACCGAGGCCGCGCTTGCGCGAAGCCTTGGCTTCATAGTTGATCTCGCTGCTGTCCTCGATGATCAGCACGTGGCGGCCGGCGGCCAGTTCGGCGGTTCGCGCCGCCGCCGTGCGGATGATCTCTTGCGTGCTCACGTGGCGATTGCGAAACAGGCGTGTGAACGCGACCTTCTCGGCGCGCGTGTCGGCCAGCCGGCGCATGCCCGTGCTGACACGCGCAAACATGCGCTCCAGAACCATGCTCCCCTTTTTTGCAGGCGCAGGTCGCCGAAGTAGCCAAGCAACGAAGCCATCGTCAAAACCTCCAGAATCAACAATGGCGGCTACAGAATCACATACAATTCAACCGCTTCAAGCCATTTTCCGACGGCGCCTCTTCACGCTTGACCACAGCACGAAGCAAATGTGTGCGCACGCTAGCCC
>NZ_RZSL01000973.1:0-1445 GCF_003997355.1 Mesorhizobium sp. M1E.F.Ca.ET.041.01.1.1
GATCATGACGACCAATGCGGGCGCCTCTGACGCTCAGCGCGCGGCGATCGGCTTCGGCTCGACCAAGCGCGAAGGCGACGACGTCGAGGCCATCAACCGGCTGTTCACGCCGGAGTTCCGCAACCGTCTCGACGCGATCATCCCGTTCGGCTCGCTGCCGGTGCCGGTGATCCATCAGGTGGTGCAGAAGTTCGTCATGCAGCTCGAGGCGCAACTCTCCGAGCGCGGCGTCACTTTCGACCTGTCGCCGGATGCGATCGCCTGGCTTGCCGACAAGGGCTATGACGAACGCATGGGCGCGCGTCCGCTCGGCCGCGTCATCCAGGAGCACATCAAGAAGCCGCTGGCCGACGAGGTGCTGTTCGGCAAGTTGAAGAAGGGCGGCACGGTGCGGGTGACCGTGGAGAAGAAGGAAACCGGCGAGACCGGCCTGAAGCTCGAATCGCTCGC
This sequence comes from Mesorhizobium sp. M1E.F.Ca.ET.041.01.1.1, assembly GCF_003997355.1. Taxonomy (NCBI): domain Bacteria; kingdom Pseudomonadati; phylum Pseudomonadota; class Alphaproteobacteria; order Hyphomicrobiales; family Phyllobacteriaceae; genus Mesorhizobium; species Mesorhizobium sp. M1E.F.Ca.ET.041.01.1.1. The sequence goes on from NZ_RZSL01000973.1 coordinate 451, forward strand.
CGACGAAGCGCCGGTGAAGCCGAAGAAGGAAGAGCCGGAGGACTCGCCGAAGGCGAGGAAGGCGGCGGCGAAGAAGCCAGTTGCCAAGAAGGCTGCGGCGCAGAAGCCGGAGCCGAAGGGCAAGGACGGCGGCAAGCGCAGCCTCGTCCCGCAACTGCCCCGCAAGGGCTGACCGCTCATAAGCCAAAAAAAGCCCCGGCGACGGGGCTTTTTTCGTTGAAGGAACCGACGCGTGACTGCCGGACAAATCATCATTCTCAACGGCGCGCCGCGATCCGGAAAGTCGAGCATTGCCGCCGCCATTCAGGAGATGCTCGATGGCGTTTGGGTCAATCTCGGCGTCGACGCCTATGCGCAAATCACTCCGCCGCGATTGCGTCCGGGCATCGGCCTGCGCCCCGGCGGCGAACGCCCCGACCTCGAGGTTTTCGTGCCGCGCCTTTACGCCGCGCTTTACGACTCCATCGTGGCGCACAGTCGCCAGGGGCTGAATGTCGTCACCGATGTCGGGCACCACGATGCCTATTCGAGGTCGCTCAACGTCCTTCCCGACTGCGCCAAGCGCCTGGCCGGCCTGCCGGTCCTGTTCGTCGGCGTCCGCTGCCCGATCGAGGCGATCCTGCAAAGGCGCGCCGCCGGCGCGGCGGACGGAATTTACGTGGCCGGATCGGACGAGGATCCGATGCCTTGGCCCGTGCGCCTGTGGCAGGAAGAGGTCCACAGGCCCGGCATCTACGACCTGGAAATCGATACCTCGCAGCTAGGCCCGGAAGCGTGCGCCGAGGCGATCCGGCAGCGGCTCATCGCAGGACCGGAGCCGACAGCCTTCCAGAGACTGGCGCAAATGCGGGCCGCCTGAACCCGCCGCAGGATCAGCCGCCAAGCGCCGCCCGGATCTTGCCGGCGTTCTCGGCCAGCACCTCCGGCTTCTCCATCTGCCCGGAATGCGGCTTGAGCGGCACGCCCTCGAAGCGCGGGATGACATGGACATGAAG
>NZ_RZSL01000974.1:0-1442 GCF_003997355.1 Mesorhizobium sp. M1E.F.Ca.ET.041.01.1.1
AACCACCCGTCCGCTGCGACCTTGTCGACAAGCCAGCGGAAGCGCCGCATCAAATCGTCGAAGTCGGCCTCTTCGCTGCCTAGACCCGCATGGGTGATCAGCGGAGCAGGATTCCCGACCTGCAGATAAACCGGCAGGGTTGGATAGCGTTTCGCAACGAACTGGGCAAACGCGTAGTCATTGTCGTCAAACACAGCCACCTTAACGACGCATTGCGTTCCGCTCCTTGCCGCCGCGGCGCAATCGTCGAGGGCCGGCCAGTCGGTTACCATCCCCGAAGATGGCGGCTTCGGACTGAGAATGAGCCAGTCGAGCGCGGCGAACCAGGGCTGAGAGACACTGCCTTGCGTCTCGAGAGCGAAGGTGTGGCCCTTCTGGTGGCCCTGTTCGATGAGCGGAGCCAAAGGCTGAAGTGCGGGATTGCCACCCGACAGCGACACAAGCACCCGCGCGGAGTTCGAAAGCCGCTCCACCTCCGTCAGGATGGCGTTTGGCGTCATCAGCGTCCAGTCTTCACGGAACTCGGGCAGCACCGCATACAGCGTATCGCACCAGCGGCAGCGGTAATCGCAACCGCCCGTGCGTACGAACACAGTCGGACGCCCGATCAGCGGACCTTCTCCCTGGACCGTCGGACCGAAGATTTCGCTGATGCGGATGCTCCCCTTCATGGACGGTATTCCGCCCATGTTTTCGGGGTCTCGCTGATGCGGATAGCCGCGACCTCCGGCCAGCGCGCGCGGCACCAGTCGTAGATCCACTTGGCAATGACCTCGCTGGTCGTCCGATCATGTCCGAGGACCTCATTGAGGTGGCGATGATCCAGGGTGTTGTCGATGAGCGCCTTGAGTTCCGAGAGTTCGCGGTAGTCACGGACAAAGCCGACCGGATCGAGCTCGGCCGATTGCAATACGATCTCGACCTCGTAGTTGTGGCCGTGCAGCCGGGAGCAAGGGTGCTCCGCCGGCAGGCCACCGATCACATGTGACGCCGAAAAGGCAAACCGCTTGGCGATGGTGTACATGACTGCGCGCCCTATTGCCGTTGCGTTGTCTGGTATTCTTGGCAAGCTTCGATCCAGTAATCCGGGTCTTCGTAAGATGTTGGATCGTTTTGAGCAGCGAGGTGAAAGGCCTCGCGCCGCTCGACGCAGGTGCCGCAACGACCGCAATGATGAGCCCCGCCCTGGTAACACGACCAGGTTTCCTCGAAGGGCACGCCTAGGCGCGCGCCTTCACTGACAATGTCGGCTTTGCTCAGTTGCAAGAACGGTGCGTAAAGGGCGATCCTCGCCAGTCCCTGCAGCGCGTGGTGCTGCATGGCCTCGAAGGCTTCGACGAAAGCCGGGCGGCAGTCCGGATAGATGAAATAATCCCCGCCGTGGACCGCTGCCGCCACGGCATCGGCCTGTTCCGCCGCGGCTATACCAAAGGCTACCGCCA
>NZ_RZSL01000975.1:0-1440 GCF_003997355.1 Mesorhizobium sp. M1E.F.Ca.ET.041.01.1.1
GTCGCACGCTGACCAGCAAGGCGCAGGGGCGCTTGCGTTTATGGCGCTTCCCCTCTATATGCGCGCTCATTCCACACACGGACTTTGGTGTCTGCCCGGGAGAAATCCGGCTGAAACCTCCGGTGGCATCAGGACATACGTCCGAAATGCCTGTGTCCGTGGAGGCCAACCGGAAAGGAACTAAAGAATGGCTCTGCCTGATTACAGCATGCGCCAGCTTCTGGAAGCTGGTGTTCACTTCGGCCACCAGACCCACCGCTGGAACCCGAAGATGGCGCCTTACATCTATGGCGCCCGCAACAATATCCACATCATCGACCTGTCGCAGACGGTGCCGCTGCTGCACCAGGCCCTGAAGCAGGTTTCCGACACCGTCGCCAAGGGTGGCCGCGTGCTGTTCGTCGGCACCAAGCGCCAGGCCTCGGACATCGTCGCCGACGCGGCGCAGCGCTCGGCCCAGTACTATGTCAACTCGCGTTGGCTGGGCGGCATGCTGACCAACTGGAAGACGATCTCGAACTCGATCCAGCGCTTGCGCAAGCTCGACGAGACGCTCGCCGGCGAGGCCCAGGGTCTCACCAAGAAGGAGCGCCTCAACCTCGACCGCGAGCGCGAGAAGCTCAACAAGGCGCTGGGCGGCATCAAGGACATGGGCTCGACGCCGGACCTGATGTTCGTCATCGACACCAACAAGGAAGCGATCGCCATCCTCGAGGCCAAGCGCCTCGGCATCCCGGTGGTCGCCATCATCGATTCGAACTGCGACCCGGACAAGATCGACTTCCCGATCCCCGGCAATGACGACGCGGCCCGCGCCATCCAGCTCTACTGCGATCTGATCGCCAAGGCTGCCATCGACGGCATCGCCCGTCAGCAGGGCGCGCTCGGCATGGATATCGGCGCGTCGGCCGAGGCTCCGGTCGAGCCGGCGCTCGACACCCCGGCTGCTGAAGCTCCGGAAGCTTGAAAAGCGAAGGCCGGTTCCGGCCTTCATCTTTCCAATAAGTTGGCGCGCTAAAGCGCTTTTGCCGGGCGCATCATCGGGATTCGATGGTGCGTCGGCGCATTTGAAACAAAGAGGCGACAATGAGCATTTCGGCTGCACAGGTCAAAGAACTCCGCGACTTGACCGGCGCGGGCATGATGGACTGCAAGGCGGCGTTGAACGAGACCAACGGCAACATGGAAGAAGCCGTCGACTGGCTGCGCAAGAAGGGTATCTCAAAGGCCGACAAGAAGGCCGGCCGTACCGCGGCGGAGGGCCTTATCGGCGTCGATTCCGGCGTCCGCGAGGCCGCGGTCGTCGAGGTGAACTCCGAGACCGACTTCGTCGCGCGCAACGCGGCCTTCCAGGAGATCGTCGCCAACGTCGCCAAGGTCGCGCTCGCCTATGGCACGACCGAGGCGGTGGCCGCGGCCAAGTATCCGGGCTCCGACAAG
>NZ_RZSL01000976.1:0-1425 GCF_003997355.1 Mesorhizobium sp. M1E.F.Ca.ET.041.01.1.1
GCCAAGCACGGGGAAGCGCGCCGAACCCGAGACGTCCAGCGCCGGGACAAGCCGCTTGATCTGGTCGATGCTCATCAGCTCCGCGTCGACGCCGAGATGGCGCATGGCATTGCCGCGCCGGGCGTAGTCGTCGAGCTGGGCCGGCGTATGCGCGAGGTTGAGGCAGCCGCGCTGCGAGAACATGACGTTGTAGTTGAGGTCGTGCGACAGGTTCTCCCACAGCTTCATCGAATGTTCGTAGAAGCGGGTGTTCTGCGGCAAGAGATAGTTGGAGCGCACCGCGGTGGTGTTGCGGCCGACATTGCCGGAGCCCAGCCAGCCCTTTTCCAGCACCGCGACATTGGTGATGCCGTGTTCCTTGGCAAGATAATAGGCTGTTGAAAGGCCGTGGCCGCCGCCGCCGATGACGATCACGTCATAGGACGCCTTGGGGGCCGGCTTGCGCCAGGCCGGCTTCCAGTCCTTGTTGCCGGTCAGCGCGTTCTTGAGCAGCGAAAAGGCTGAGTATTCCGCCATTCTTCCTATCGTCCTTTTGGTGCGAGGCGGCAGACTATAGAGCAGGCGGGAAGCGCAAAGCCAAGATTGCGCCATCGCTTTTCGACAGGCCGACTCCGATCCGCGTCGTCGGGCACTGATGGAGACGGCTTGCCGCCAGATATACCGGTCTTTATCAAGGGCGGGATTTTAGGGGATTTTTCGGTCGCGAGTCGCCTGTCACGTCATGATCTTCCGACTGCTACGCCTGATCCTGGTCGCCATGGTCGCCGTCGCGGCGCAGCCGTCGCTCGATGCGTTGGCGCAGGCAATCGGCCATGGCTCGGCTCAGCTCATCGCCGACCAGACCAAGACCATCCAGGACCTGACGGCCAAGGCCGACGGTTTGGAGAAGAAGATAGGCGATCCTGGCGAAGACGATGCCGGCCTCGTCGATATCCGCCTGCAGCTCGAGGATATATCGCGCGCGGCGCTGAACAGCGCGCTGGCGTTTCGTTCGCGCCTCAACGACATCAACAATCGTATCGAGGTTCTGGGGCCGGCGCCGGCTCAGGGACAGCAAGAGCCCGCGATCGTCGCCAACGAACGCGCTGCCCTTACGGCAGAGAAGGCCGAGATCAATGCTGTGGTCGCCAGCGCGCAGAACCTTTCGATCCGCGTCAGCGGCCTGGTCGACAGGATCGCCACCATGCGCAGCGAGCTTTTCCGCAGCGTTCTGACGAAACGCTACGAATTGACCGATGCGCTGAGCCCGCAGGGCTTTTCCGACGCGCATGACCAGTTCACCGGCCTCTACAAGGCCGTGGCGTCCTGGCTGACCTTCGCGCTCAAGTTCAAATTCCAGGCGATTCTTGCCGCGACGCTGATGGCGCTGGCGCTGGCGGCAGTCCTCCTCATCGGCGGCCGCACCACCGCCGGCCGCCGATGCGG
>NZ_RZSL01000977.1:0-1423 GCF_003997355.1 Mesorhizobium sp. M1E.F.Ca.ET.041.01.1.1
TTGCCGAACTTGACGTCGCCGGTCTGCGCCATGAAGCCGTCGATGACGCGGTGGAAGGCGACGTTGTCATAGGCGCCCTCGCGCACCAGCTTCTTGATCTGCGCGGCATGCTTGGGCGCGATATCCGGACGCAAGGCGATAGTCACGTCGCCGTCCTTCAGCGTGATGATCATGGTATTTTCCTTGTCGGCGGCGAAAGCCGGCAGGGATGCGGCGAAAACGCCGGCAAGCACGACAAGGAACGAAGCGAGCTTCTTCAGCTTCATGGTGTTCTCCGAAAGTCTTTGTTTGGGTACATGTCGTTGACCCAAAACCGGAATCCACTTTTGGGCGACATGCGCTATTTCGCGAATTTGGCGGTGAGCGCGCCGGCGACGGCCGCCGGCACGAACGGGCGGATGTCGCCGCCCATCGACGCAATCTGGCGGACAAGTGTGGCGGTAATGGTGCGCACCGAGGGGCTCGCCGGCAGGAAAACTGTCTGCAGGTCCGGCGCCATCGTCTCGTTCATGCCGGCCATCTGCATCTCGTAGTCGAGATCGGTGCCGTCGCGCAGACCGCGGATGATGATCGAGGCACCATGCTTCCTGGTGGCGTCGACGACCAGACCATCGAAGGCAACCACCTTGATGCGGGCGCTATCGCGGCCGAACTCCGCCTTGGTCGCGGCCTCGATCAGCGCCACGCGTTCGTCGAAGGAAAACAGCGGCGCCTTGCCTGGGTGGACGCCGATCGCCGCGTAGACGGTGTCGGCCACGGCAAGCGACGCCTTCAAGACGTCGAGATGGCCGTTGGTCAGCGGGTCGAAGGAGCCTGCGTAAAGGGCGGTGCGTACGGTCATGGCAGGCTTCTAGCGAGCCTCTCAAACAAAGGCAAATCCCATTGATGTGCCGGTCGTGAACCTTTTCACGGACGTGAACGACAGATGAATGCGACGATCACGAACGCTTCACGCAGCGTTCACTAGGTTGCCGCTTCAGGAGATGAAACCAAAACACCATCTTATCGTTACAAGAGCAGGAGAACACGAAAATGCTGATCTACATGCTTGCCACCGCAATGACTATCGTGATGCTGATCGCAACCGCATTCGGGCTGCATCAGGAAGCCGCGCGGGTGCGCGTCAAGGCCAACACCAAGCGTCTCGATGGGTTCGTTGCCCGTAACGTTTACCGCCGCTTCTGATTTCCAGCCATGATCGCACCGGCCCCACGGGCCGGTGGCGCGTAGCCAAAAGCCTATTCGGGATTTCCCTCGCCCGCATCTTCTGTGGCGCCGACCTCGCCCGAAGGCGCTTCTTCGGCTTCCTCGTCAGCCTGCGGCTCCGAAATCCGCTCCACCGAAACCACTTTCTCGCCTTCTGCCGTGTTGAAGATGGTCACGCCCTTGGTGGCGCGGCTGGCGAAGCGTATGCCCTCCACTG
>NZ_RZSL01000978.1:0-1421 GCF_003997355.1 Mesorhizobium sp. M1E.F.Ca.ET.041.01.1.1
CCTTTTTATAGTCCATCCTCATCTCACTCCTTTTTCAGTTGCCAAAATCGATGACGTGACCGTCTTGCCAGGCGACGCCATCAACCGCGCCGGTCGCGGCTGCGTGATGATCGTTACCAGGGTTGGGGAGGGGAGCCTTGATCAGCTTGCCGAGCTTCCAGCGATTGAGCACCTTGACCACGTATTTCGTGGTCTCGTCGTTCACGGGAATGCCGTTGGCTTTGTAGACGTTCTCTTCGCCTGCATTGTAGGCCGCCAACATCAAAAGCGGATCATGGAACTCATCATAAAGCGCTTTCAAATAGCGGACGCCGGCGCGGATATTGGCTTTCGCGTCACATCTGTCAGTTACCCCGAGACGCGACCCTGTCGCTGGCATAAGCTGCATGATGCCGAGCGCGCCCGCGCGAGACGGCCCTTGATTGCCGCCCATGTCGCTTTCCGCCCAGGCAACCGCCTCGGTCAGGTCGGGATCGAAGCCCTCTTCCTCAGCAATCTGGCGCACCAAGGCCGCGGCCCGCCCGCGATCCGCCGGCGCACACCCGCCGCCGATCGTCGAACCGTGATCGGCATCGGAAAAGGTCGAAACCGCCGAGCGGGCCGGCAGTGCAAACGCCGCCGCGATACGCGTCGAACTCGTGTTGTCCGCATGTGCGCCGAATGGCGTCATGACGGCTGAGAGAGAAAGCGCAAGCGCGATCCGGTTTTTCATTGCGCTACCGATTTTGACATTTTACTATGGGTACATGGAGCAAAAGTAAAGTGTCAATACGAGAAGCGGGATCGAGGCCAATTTTCCGATGAAGCAGTTTTTCTTCCTCGCGGCATTGTTGCTCCACAGCACCGTCCTAGGCGCCGCCGATCTGGGCACGAACGAGCCGCGTCCGTTCGAGCAGCCGTCGACCGCGTATCTGCAGAAGTTCGCCAAACCTGGCGAAAAGACCTTCGTCTACGAGCGCTACGACGCACGCGGAGGCCTTTTTCAGCGCGACCTAACAGCGCTAGCTAAGCCGGTGGAGATCAAGTCCGCGACCGAACGCGTCATCAACGGCGTCACCTATAGGCTGCGGGGCCTCGCGGCCTGTCCGAAGCCCAAGATCACCTACAAGGCTGAGGAGTGGGATTGCACGAAGGCCGTGCGGGACTACGACGAGGCCGTCTATAACACCCGCGCATCCGTCGTGTTGTGCAAGACGCTGGTCCTCAAAAGCCAGCCCGGCGTTCCGGACGCGGTTTCGTGCTTTGCGCTCGTCGGGGCTGGCAATGCCAATGACCCGTATTCGGTCGCTTATGACGACGATTCCATGGTCTTCTTCGACATGGCCGCGATCGGCCGCAACCAGGACGGCAGGTCCCTGCGGCCGATCGCGGCCATGTCGAAGAAGACCATGGAATCGTCGTCATAAGCGACCGAATACGGG
>NZ_RZSL01000979.1:0-1419 GCF_003997355.1 Mesorhizobium sp. M1E.F.Ca.ET.041.01.1.1
GAGATGAAGATGGCCGCCGTGCGGGCGATTGCCGCCCTTGCCCGCGAAGAGCCGTCGGACGTCGCGGCGCGCGCCTATTCCGGCGAGACGCCGGTGTTCGGCCCGGATTTCCTGATCCCCTCGCCCTTCGACCCGCGCCTCATCCTGCGCATCGCGCCGGCAGTGGCGAAAGCCGCCTGCGATACCGGGGTGGCGACACGGCCGATCGCAGACTTCGCGGCCTATATCGACAAGCTCAACCGCTTCGTCTTCCGCTCCGGCCTGGTGATGAAGCCGGTCTTTTCGTCGGCCAAAGCCTCCAGCGCCAAGCGCGTCATCTATGCCGACGGCGAGGACGAGCGCGTGCTGCGCGCCGCGCAGGTGGTGCTGGAGGAAGGTATCGCCGAGCCTATCCTGATCGGCCGCCCGCATGTCGTGGAGGTCCGGCTGAAGCGCTACGGGCTGCGCATCCGGCCGGGCGTCGATTTCGGCCTGATCAACCCGGAAGACGATCCGCGTTACCGCCACTATGTCGATCTGCTGATAGAACTCGCCGGCCGACGCGGCATTACGACGGAAGCCGCCCGCACCATGGTGCGCACCAACAATACGGTGATCGCGGCGCTCGCGCTGAAGCGTGGCGATGCGGATGCGATGGTCTGCGGGCTCGAAGGCCGCTTCGAGCGGCATCTGCGCAATGTCGCGCTGATCATCGGGCCGCGCCCCGGCGTCAAGGACCACGACCTGTCGACGCTCTCGATGCTGATTTCGCAGCGCGGCATCATTTTCCTGACCGACACCTATGTCACCATCGATCCGACGGCCGAGGAGATCGCCGAGATGACCGTCCTGGCGGCCGAGGAGATCAGGCGTTTCGGCATGGAACCCAAGGCCGCCCTGCTCTCGTTCTCGGATTTCGGTTCGCGCGACGCGCCGACCGCGCTCAAAATGCGGGAGGCCGCGGCGATCCTGGCGCGCATCGCGCCCGACCTGCAATGCGACGGCGAGATGCATGCCGATACAGCGCTGTCGGAACATCTGCGCCAGCGCGTCTATCCGCATTCGCGGCTGAAGGGTGAAGCCAATCTGCTGGTGTTCCCGAACCTCGATTCGGCAAACATCACGCTGACGGCGCTGCGCGCCATGATGGACGCGCTGCATGTGGGGCCGATCCTGCTCGGCACCGACAAGCCGGCGCATATCCTGACGCCTTCGGTGACCTCGCGCGGCGTGGTCAACATGACGGCTTTGGCGGTGGTCGAGGCGGCGCACAAGGCGCAGGCGATCGCCGATCTGGGTTGAGGACGCTCTGGCCGTAAACACCGATGATGCTTCATTGTAAGGTGGTTGCGGCCATCACGGCCTCACTGCCACGCTTCGACGTTCAAGCGCGAAAGACGAATGGGCAGATGCGAGGGTTGAATGAGCTTCGAACTAGCC
>NZ_RZSL01000097.1:0-15377 GCF_003997355.1 Mesorhizobium sp. M1E.F.Ca.ET.041.01.1.1
CACCGCCTATGGCCCGCTGGTCGACATCGCCCGTCTCGGCCGCGGCGGTGATCACGATGGGCTCGCCGCGGCCGAGACGGGCGATGTCGACCAGCGCGCCATAGGCGGTGAGATACTGCATCCATGTCGCGGCGGCGGCTTCGAAGCCAAGCGATGGCGGATGCTTGACGATGAGTTCCGCCGGAAAAGTGACGAGCTCGCCATAGGCCGGCCAGCGCGCCATCGAGCGCGGCGGGATGATGCTGACCGCATCACCCGATGCACAACCATCGACGCCGTCGCCGACCGCCTCGACGATGCCCGCCGCTTCGAGGCCGAGGCCTGACGGCAGCGCCGGCGTCTCGATATAGGCGCCCTTGCGCATCGAGGCCTCGGCGCGGTTCAAGCCCAGCGCCTTGACGCGGATCCGCAGCTCACCCGGACCAGGCGGCGGCACCTCGACATCCTCGATGCGTAGCACATCGGGGCCGCCGTGACGGTGAAAGCGAACAACCCTTGCCATCCATACAACTCAAAATCAAAATGATGGAATCGACTATGCATAGGCATCCGAAGGGGATAAATCGCGCGCTAAGCAGAACAGTCGAAACGATTGGTTTTGAATATGGATCGCCTCGAAAGCATGGAAGTGTTCGTCAGGGCTGTCGATCTCGGCTCGTTCGCGGCCGCCGCGGCGGCGCTCGACCTGTCGGGCCCGATGGTCGGCAAGCATGTCCGCTTCCTCGAGGAGCGCCTGGGCGTCCGGCTTCTCAACCGCACGACGCGCCGGCAGAGCCTGACCGATTTCGGCCGCGCCTATTACGAGCGCTGCCGCATCGTGCTGGCGGAGGTGGAGGCCGCGGATGCGCTGGCGGCCGACCAGTTGTCGGAACCGCACGGCAGGCTGCGCGTGACGATGCCGGCGCATTTCGGCCGCCACTGCGTCACGCCGGTCTTGCTCGAACTCGCGCGCCGCTTTCCGACGCTGGAGTTGGACCTGTCGCTCAGCGACCGCTTCGCCGACCTCGTCGAGGACAACTTCGATCTGGCGATCCGCACCGGTACGCTCGACGACAGGGCCGGCATCATCGCTCGCCGCGTCGCGCGTCAGCGCATGATCGTCTGTGCTTCGCCGTCATACATCGAGAGGTTCGGCCGGCCGCTTGGCCTGGAGGGCATTGCCGATCATCAGGCGATCATCTACCGGCGGCTCGGCCAGGTGTTGCAGCCATGGCTGTTCCCGCGCGACGACGGTTCCGTGACCGAGATCGCACCTGCCGGCCGGCTACGGCTCGACGACCTCGACGCGATTGCCGATGCTGCGACCGACGGCATGGGTCTTGCCTGGCTTCCGCACTGGCTGGTGCGCCGACGCATCGAAGCCGGCGCGCTGGTGCGGCTGCTGCCGGACCAGGCGGACTATCTCTACGACTGCCACGCGCTCTGGCTGCAGACGCCGCATCTGCCGCTGAAGGTGCGGCTGGCGGTCGATGCGCTGGCGGCGGGGCTGCCGCGATTCATGGCTTAGCTCTTAGGCCGATTTCAGGCTTTGCAATTAGACCGGCCGCGCCAGCCTTCGGCGGGAACAGCATCCGAAGAAGCTGGAGCGCGTCGCAGGTGACCCGCCCCCGGCCGGACGAGGTTCGGCCCCTCAGCTCTCGGTCGACTCCGACTGGATCAGGTTTTCCAGCATATCCAGCAGGCGCGCGTGCTCTTCGGCGCCGTAGCGCTTCTCGATCGCCTCGTAGATAGCGAAGCGCTCGGGCGCCAGTTCTTCGACCAGCGCCACGCCGGCCGGGCTGATGGCGAGCAGGGCGCGGCGGCCGTCATCCTTGACCTTGTTGCGGGTAATGAATGCCCGCTCCTCCATCGCTCTGATGATGCGGGTGAGGCTGGGCGGCAGGATCGAGGCGCGGTTGGCGAGTTCGGTCGCTTCCAGCGGCCCGGTTTCGGCAAGCACGTGCAGCACGCGCCATTGCTGCTCGGTGATGTCGTGGCGGACAAGCATCGGCCGAAAATGCGCCATGATCACTTCGCGAGCGCGCAGAAGAGCCATCGGCAAAGAGCGACGGAGGTTGGACGACAGCAAATTCAGGTCTCCGAGAAATCCAATACAATACAACTTGCGGCAAAATATTAAGGCTCGTATCGCAGCTCTATCCGCGGCCTTGCCGAGAGCGGCAATCCCGTCCACGGAAGCAGCATTGGCTTAAAAAACGATGCTTGGCATTCCGCGTCAAGACCTAATTTACATGTTAATTATAAGATGTCGGGCTCCTTCATCGGGCCGGTCGAATGCCGACACGACGACCAGATCGCTTCGGATTTCGGACCTTTTTGGTGCGATCCGCATCGCCTTCTTGCCCCCCGCCAATCTTCTCTTCTTTTGTGCAATTGCGGGATGGTAGCCGCAGTACGATGTCCTTGCGCCAAAGAAAAAGGCCGGGCGCGAAAGCGGCCCGGCCAAAGAATGAAGGTCATAACCTTCAGAGGGGAACATCGCCCGGCGCAATGGGAGGAAAACACCGGACGATGCCCGTTATTTGGGCTTCAGCCGGCCGGTTTGCGACGAACAGAATTCCAAAAAATAGCCAAATCGCGAAAAAATCTCGCGCAGGCAGCAGCAAAATCTCAGCCGGTGGCCGCCGCCTTCTCAAGGAGGTCGGCATAGTGCCGGCGCGCGACGTCGGGATGCGACCGCAGCCGGCTCTTCAGCACATTGGCGCCGACGTTTCGGAACAGCGGATTGTCGGGATCGCTGGCCGGGCCGCGCGCTTCGGCCGCCAGCTCTTCCGGCAGGTCGAGCAGCGGGATCGTCGCGTCGAGCCGGGCGCTGAAGAAGAACGGAACCGAGATCCGCTCGACACCGGCCGGCGGCGTGACGACACGGTGCACGGTTGCCCTGAGATATCCATTCGAGGCAAGTTCGAGCAGCTCGCCGATGTTGACCACGAGCGTCCGCGGAATCGGATCCACATTCACCCAGCTGCCGTCATATTCGACCTGCAGCCCCTTGTTCTCGTCCTGCAGCAGGAGGGTGAGGAAGCCGCCATCCTTGTGCGCGCCGACGCCCTGGTCGTCGGCGGTGGTGTCGCGCCCGGGATAGCGCACGATCTTCATGCGGTGGTTGGGCTCGCCGCGATAGATCGGATCGAAGGCGTCTTCCGGCTGGTCGAGCGAGAGCGCGAAGGCCTTGAGCAGGCGGATCGCGACCTCCGTCGCCTTCGCCTGCCAGGCAAGCAGCGCCGGCTTCAGCTCGGGCAGCGCCGAAGGCCACTGGTTCGGGCCCTGCAGCCGCGTCCAGGCCGGCACGCCCGGCCCTTGCGTGATGGTCGTGCGCTCGACGCCGATATCGAGCTGCTCGCGCCAGTCGGCCTTGCCTCTGGTCAGTTCGCCGCCGGCGCGCGTGTAGCCGCGGAATTGCGGCGACTTCACCATCTCGATGGCGAGCTTGTCAGCTTCCGGCAAGGCAAAGAAGTGGCGCGCGGCATTGAGCACCGCGTCGATATCGGACTGCGCTATGCCGTGGCCGCTGAGGTAGAAGAAGCCGACATCGCGGGCCGCCGTTCGCAGATCAAGCAAGAAAGTCCGCAGTTCCGACGCGCCCTGCTCAAGGCGGTCGAGATCGAGCACCGGGATTATTCTGGCCATGGACAGGCTCCTCTTGCGGCAACTCTTTGTTTTTCGCAATTCCGGACGGAAAACCGCTGTGCACTTTTCCTGGAATTGCTCTGGTGACCCCACCGCACGATGACATGCGCGTCACTGCGGGTGAAGAAACGCGCCGACCAATCTCATTGCAAACGGAGCAAGCCGCCGCTCAATTCCCGGCTTTTGCGGCAAATTGCGTTCGATGCGCTTGTCGGGTGTCGCTCATCAGCGATGATCCAGCCGCGCGACCAGCCGGTCGCCGATCCACTGGATGCCGCAGACCAGCACGATCAGCACGACAACCACGGCGATCATGACGCTGGTCTCGAAACGCTGGTAGCCGTAGCGGATGGCGAGGTCGCCGAGACCGCCGGCGCCGATGGCGCCGGCCATGGCCGAGGCGCCGACGAGCGTCACCAGCGTCACCGTGAAACCGGCGACGATGCCAGGCAGCGCTTCCGGCACCAGCACCTCGCGGATGATCGTCCAGCGGTTGCCGCCCATGGCGCGGGCCGCCTCGATCAGGCCGTGATCGACCTCGCGCAGCGACACTTCGGCGATGCGGGCATAGTAGGGCGTTGCAGCGATCGACAGCGGCACGATCGCCGCCCAGGTGCCGATCGACGTGCCGACGATCAGCCGCGTCACCGGGATCAGCGCCACCAGAAGGATGATGAAAGGAACCGAGCGGAAGCCGTTGATCAAAGCGCCGAGGATGCGGTTCACCCACAGGTTTTCGGCAATGCCGCCGCGATCGGTGGCGACCAGCGCCAGCCCAAGCGGCAGGCCGAAGACCAGCGAAATGAGGCCGGAAGCGCCGGTCATCAGCACGGTCTCCCAGATCGAGCGGATGAGAAGCTCAAACAGGACTGGCGACATGGCCAAGCACCTCCACCCGCGCGTGGCGGTCCTTCAGGAATGCGATTGTCCGCGCAAGACGCGCAGCGTCGGCGCCGGGGACGGCGAGGAACAGCGTGCCGACAGGTTGCTCTTGGACATGGTCGATGCCGCCATGCACGAGGCGGATCGGGCCGGGCACACTGGCGCTCAGATCGGACAGCAGCGGACCACGCGCCGCTTCGCCGGCTACATCGACCTTAAGGATTGTTTCCGCGCCCTCGCCGGCGACCAGCCGGTTGGCAATCTCGGGTGGCAGTTGCGGCCGGATGGCGCCGAGCAGGCTGCGCGTGATCTCGGATTTCGGATTGGCGAAGACCCGCCACACGGCGCCTTCCTCGACGATCCGGCCGGCGTCGATCACCGCCACGCGATCGGCGATCGAGCGGATCACCTCCATCTCATGGGTGATGAGCAGGATGGTGAGACCGAGCCTGGAATTGATGTCCTTGAGCAATGAGAGGATCGAGCGCGTCGTCTCCGGATCGAGCGCCGAGGTCGCCTCGTCGGACAGCAGCAACGCCGGTCGCGCGGCGAGCGCCCTGGCAATGCCGACGCGCTGCTTCTGCCCGCCCGAGAGCGAGGCTGGATAGGCCTTGGCTTTCTCGGACAGGCCGACGAGCCGCAGCAGTTCGGCGGCGCGCGCCAGGCGCTCGGCGTGCGGCCGACCTTCGATCTTGAGCGGCAGCGCGACGTTTTCCTCGACGGTCTTCGCCGACAGAAGGTTGAAGTGCTGGAAGACCATGCCGATGCGACGGCGCAGCGGCTGCAATTCACGCTCACCGAGGCGGCTGATCTCACGGCCCTCGATGAAGACCTCGCCCGAATCCGGCTGCTCCAGGCCGTTCAGGCAGCGGATCAGCGTCGACTTGCCGGCGCCGCTGCGGCCGATGATGCCGAGGATCTCGCCCTTCCGCACCGTAAGCGAGACGCCGTCGAGCGCCGCCGTCGCGCCGAAGCGACGCTTGAGGTCGACGAGACGCACAACATCTTCCGCCGGGACCGCGCCGACCGGCACCGGGTCCGTTGTTTCGGCCGGCGCCGTGACATGCTGGTTCATCGCTGTTCCTGTTTCCATCCGCTTCCGGTAATGCGATGGCGGTCCGCTTTGACGCGGACCGCCGGCTTGATCGAGATGCCGCCGAAGGCGATCAGTAGGCGCTGATGCCGGTGCCCTTGTAGACCTTGTCGAACTCGGCCTTCACCGTCTCGTTCTGATAGGCGGCGACCAGGGTTTTCACCCAGGGCTCGTTCTCGCTGCCGGCCTTGACCGCGATGAAGTTGCGGTAGGGATTGTCGGCAATCGACTCCTGCGCGATGCGGTTTTCCGGCGTGAGACCGCTTTTCAAGGCCCAGTCCGTGTTGACCACGGCCGCGTCGAGATCGTCGACCGAACGGCCGACGATGCCGGCGTCGAGTTCCTTGATCTCCAGCTTCTTCGGGTTCTCGGCAATGTCGGCGGTCGTGGCCAGGATGCCGGTGCCGTCCTTCAGCTTGATCAGGCCCTCATGCTCCAGGACATGCAGCGCGCGGCCCTCATTGGAGGGATCGTTCGGCAGGCCGATGACTGCGCCTTCTGGCAGGTCGGCGACTTTGCCATGCTTTTTCGAGTAGAGGCCGATCGGCCAGACGCCGGTATAGCCGACCGGCACGATGTGATACCCTTGAGTCTTGATCTGGTTGTCGAGATAGGGCTTGTGCTGGAAGGCGTTGGCGTCGATCTCACCGCGTTCCAGCGCTTCGTTGGGCTGGGTATAATCGTTGAAGACCACGGCCTCGATCGTCAGCCCTTTCTTGGCCGCCTCGGCGGTGACGACGCGCCAGACATCCTCATCCTCGCCGCTGATGATGCCGACCTTGATCGCCTTCTTGTCCTCGGCGAAGGACGGCGACGGCGCGGTAAGGCCGACGACGGCAAATGTCGCGGCGAGAAGCGCGGCAAGTCCGGCGCGCCTGGTGATTGACGTAGCGAGAAAATTTGAAGCGTTGCCGCGTTCGGACATGATGCGTTCCTTGCGATCCTGAATTCATTTCGGCCTGGCGGAATGCGAAGCCTTGATATCAGCATCGCCAATGCTGCCCGGGCGGGCAAAGAAGCGCATTTCCTATCGAACGGAACGCGGAAAATATTCTCTCAAAGATTTTATGACTTGGAGAACGGCAGCTACCGGGCAGTTGCCGAATGATCGTCAGAACGCCTCGACCCAGGGCCTGAGCTCGACCTCGAAGCTCCAGGCGCTGCGATGCTGGCGGTGGACCGCAAGGTATGTTTCGGCGATCGCGTCGGGTGACAGGCGACGATCGGGGCGGTCCGGATCGGCCGCCTGTCCGGGCGGCTCGATCTGGCCGTCGATGATGAAGTGCGCGACATGGATGTTCTTCGGACCAAGCTCGCGCGCCATAGACTGTGCCAGCCCGCGAAGCCCGAATTTCGGCATGGCAAAGCCGGCCGAGCCGGAGAAGCCCTTGAGGCTGGCGGTGGCGCCGGTGAACAGGATCGAGCCGGAGCCGCGCGCCATGAGCCGGCGCGCCGCCTGCTGGCCGACGAGGAAGCCGCCATAGGCGCCGACGAGCAGGGCCTGCTTGACCGCCTCGGGGTCGAGCTCGGCGATCGGGCCGCGCGTGCGGCCGCTGGCATTGAAGACGGCAATTTCGAGCGAGCCGGCCTTGTCGGCCGCCTCGAACAACCGTTCGACGGAGGCTGCATCCGACACATCGGTTTCGACCGCCTGGGCGCCAGTCTCCTGGACCAGCGCGGCCAGCTTGTCGACATTGCGTGCGGCGAGGACGACGCGGAAACCTTCCTTGCTGAGAAGCCGCGCCAGCGAGGCGCTTAGGCCCTGCCCGGCGCCAGCGATCACTGCGACGTTGGCTGCCATGTCGTTCCTCCTTGGACGTTCGGCCGGTGCCGATGGTCGCACAAGCTCGCGCCTTACGCGACAAGAGGCAAGAACGGCGTTACTCCATTTCTGGTGTCTGGCGCAAAAAGGCCGCCGACCTATGCGACAAGCGCCGGCTGTCGCGAAGGGCTTGCCTGCCGAAGCGATCCGTCCGACACGTGGTCCAACGGCGATTCGAGGAACGACCATGGAACCAATCTGGGCCGTCGGCCTGATGACCGGCACGGTGCTCGACGGCAACATCGACGTGGCGCTGATCAAGACCGACGGCGAGCGCATCGCCGACTCCGGCACCTACACTTTAGCCCCCTACCCGCAATCGATCCGCACTCTTCTGGAAAAGACCCTGCGCCAAGCCCGCGCGTGGAATTTCGAAGGGCCGGAGCCGGCGATCTTCCGCGAGGCCGAGGAGGCGCTGACGAGGGCTCAGTCGGCCGCGGTCAAGGATCTCGTCGAGAGCCAGGGCATGACCATGGCCGATATCGGCGTCGTCGGCTTCCACGGCCAGACGGTGCTGCACCGCGCCCCGCAGCCGGGGCGGATCGGCCGTACGCGCCAGCTCGGCGACGGCGAATTGATGGCGGCTCTCCTCGGCACCAAGGTCGCCTATGACTTCCGCTCGGCCGACGTGGCGGCCGGCGGGCAAGGCGCGCCTTTAGCCGCTGCCTATCACGCGGCGCTGCTGAAAGAGGCCGACGCCAGCGGCGACACCGCCGTGCTCAATCTCGGCGGCGTCGGCAACATCACCTGGTGGGACGGCAGGGACAATATCGTCGCGTTCGACACCGGACCGGCCAATGCGCCGGTCAACGATTTCATCAAGGCGAAAGGTCTCGGCGAGATGGACCGGGACGGCAAGCTGGCGGCCGCGGGCACTGTCGACGAGGCAAGGCTCGCCAGGCTGCTGCAGCATGCCTATTTCACAAAGCCCTATCCGAAGTCGCTCGATCGTTTCGATTTCACGGCAGCAATGGCCGACGGGCTCGGCGCGGAGGATGGCGCGGCGACGCTGACGGCCTTCACGGTCTCGGCGGTCGGCAAGGCGCTCGACCTTTTGCCGCGCCGGCCGAAGCGGCTGGCGGTCAGCGGCGGCGGCCGCCGCAACCCGACGATGATGGCGATGCTCGGCCGCCGCGCCGGCGTCGAAGTGGTGCAGGCCGAGACGCTCGGCTGGAAGGGGGATGCGGTGGAGGCGGAATGCTTCGCCTTCCTGGCGGTGCGTGTGCTGCGCGGCCTGCCGATCAGCTTTCCGAGCACCACCGGCGTGCCTGAGCCGATGCGCGGCGGAAAGCTCGCAGGCTGATCGTCAGCGCAATTTCTTCTGCATGAAGATGCGGCTGCGGCCCACGGGGAAGTCGGGAAGCATGCCGAACGGTCGGTAGCCCTGGCGCTCATAGACCTTGGCGGCGGTCGGGTTGAAGGTGTCGATCCAGGCAGCTTGGCAGCCACGTTCCGCCGCCTCCCGTTCCGCGGCGTCCAGCATGCTGGCGGCGATGCGCCGGCCGCGCAGCATTTCATCGACCCACAGCCATTGCACGTAGAGCCAGCCCCAGGCGGTGTAGCCGGATATGCCGGCAACGATCGCGCCGGCATCGTCGCGAACGAACACGGCAAGCGGCTTTCGGCCCGAGGCGCCGACATCGCCGTCGTTGAAAGCGGCTAAGCCCTCACCGACACGGGCGAGATCCTGCGGCAAAGGCTCATCGGTGATCTCGAGCGTCGTCTTCATTGTGGCTCCGGTGCGGTGCGGAAGCCAGCCTTAGCGAACGAGCGAGCAGCGATGCAAGCCTATTGCCGGGCGCCAGGCGAACGCCATGCCGCAGCCGACGCCGCCACCAGCATCAACAAGGCGGCGATCAGGGCGCAATTGGCGAAGCCGAGGCTGGTGTAGAGCGGTCCGAAACCGGCGGTGCCGACGGTAACCGCAAGATACGTGACCGCGCTGTTCAAGCCCATGATGGTGCCGCGCCGCGAAGGGTCGAGCGCCGTCAGCCGCATGACCAGGACATTCAGCCCAAAATGATTGGCAAGACCCCAGACGGCAATCGTCGCCATCAGCAGACCGAAGCCGCCGCTCAGCATGGCCATCGCGGCATAGACGGCGGCGACCAGCAGATAGGCGAAAGGCATGACGCGGCGGGCGCCGAGACGGTCGATGACACCGTCGAGCAATGCGGCAGCGCCAAAGCCGAGGCCATAGGCGATCGCCGCAAGGCCGTTGGCGCTGACGGGTTCGCCGAGGTCCTTGTGCAGATGATCGCCGAGGTAGCCATAGACACCGTAGAAGGCAGTCATGAAGGCGCCGCAGGCGATGAGCAACGGGACGATCCCAGGCACAGCTAGGGCGCCCAGCGGCGATGGCGCCGGGCCGATTTTCCTCACGTCGCGCAGCGAGCTCATCGTCAAGCCTGCGACGGCGGCTCCGGCGAGCAGCGCCACGGCGGCGAAGACGGCGCGCCAATGGATGAGATCGGCAAGCACGGCCGACAGCGACACGCCGGCGACCATGGAGAGCGTCCAGCCGGTCAGCACGACGCCGATCGTGCCGCTCTCGCGGCCGGGCGGCGCGATCGCCGCCGAGCTGGCGTAGATCGCCGGCATGGCGACGCCGGCGGCGATGCCGGCCACGAGCTGGGCCATGACCAGCGCCGCCACCGTCGGCGCGAGCGCGCTTGCCACCAGCGCAAGCGCAAGCAGCAGCAAAGCGCCCTGCAGCATGCGGCGCGCGCCGATCCTGTCGATGTAGCGGGCGAGGAAGAGCGCGCTGGCCGAGGTGCCGAGGCCGAAAGCGGCAGCGGCCGTCATCACCGACGGCACGCTAGCCCCGAACGACGCCGCGACGGCGGGCGCGATCGGTCCGAGAACCAGGGAGTTGGAGCCGATGACGGCGATGCAGCCGGTGAGCAGATAGGCTGCCGCCGGGATCGGCGCGCGGGGCGCCGCGGTCAAAATTGCTGATTGATCGCCGTTCGACATATCGTCATAGTGGCCGAATTTAATTCAGCATCAATGGAGAATTTCGATATGGATGCAGAAACAGATGACGTTCAGCGGAACAGGCAACCTGCTCGCGAGATCGACCCGATCGACAGAAAAATATTAGGCGTTCTCGTCGACGACGCGACCATCAGCTATGCCGAACTCGGCGATCGCGTCGGCCTGTCGCCGCCAGCCGCGCATGAACGGGTGAAGCGGCTGCGCCGCAGCGGCGCCATCCGCGCCACCTCGGCAATCATCGATCCGAAGGCGGTGAAGAAGCCGCTGCTGGCCTTCGTGCATATCGACACCAGGGGCTGGGGCAAGACGCCGGAACTGATGGCGATTTCGGAATGCCCGGAAGTGGAAGAGATCCATTCCGTCGCCGGCGATACCTGCATGCTGCTCAAGGTGCGCACCGAGGACACGCGGGCGCTGGAAGGCCTGCTGTCGCGCATCTACGAGACGCCGGGCGTGGTCTCGACGCGCAGCTATGTGGTGCTGTCGACCTATCTCGAACGGCCCGTGCAGCCGGACATCACGGCCGAGTGGCCGACGCCGCGGCACATGGCGACGCCGGTTTATTAGGCGTTCGTGGCATCGCGGTAGATGTCGAGGACGCGCGTGACGCTGCCGATCAGAAGCTCATGCGCGGTCGGCTTGATTCGGCCAGCGGCGATCTCGGTGTCGAGATGCGCCAGATACTGGCTGATCAGAGGGCGGGGAATCTCCCGATCGCCAAGTGCAGCCAGCAGCGCTTCGGTCGCGTGCTGCGCGTCGGGCGACGGCCAATAGTAGCGAATGCGGTCGCTGAAGGAGAAATGCCGCTGCAGGCGCTGCTCGTCGGGTGTGCCCGGATAGTATTTCTGCCAGTTGCCGGGCGAAGCCAGCATGACGCGCTCCATCGCCACCGGCAGGCTTTCGCGCGAAGGATCGGGCACCAATTGGTCGGCGATGTAGCTCAATCCGTAGAGAGCCTCGCGCAGCGCGAAAGTGAGCCACGGACCGACCTTCAGGATGGCGAAGCCGTCACGCACAAGCGCGGCGAGCGCCTCCCCTGGCTGGTAGTCGGTCGAATGCGCTTCGAAGACGAATTGCGGCACGCACTCCAGCGACGCCACCAGCTTCGTCGCTTTCTGAGGCGCATAGGCGATGATGTCGGCATTGCCGAATTCGACGCCGGGCTGCACGACGACGCCGATGGCGCGGGAAAAGGCGGCATCGAGGCCGAGGCGGGAGAACGCCTCGCGGTGGACTTCGACGGTGCACAGCGCGTCGGCGGGTTCGGTCACATGCATATGGTCGAGCGCTTCCAGCGCACCGCCCGGAACCGGCACTTCGGTGCCAATGATATAGACGGGTTTTTGGCCGCCTATGCGGGCGACCGCGGCCTCGGCGACCGCCGCAAGGTCGGCAGCGCGCGCGGCGATCGTTTCATCGGCGAGCGCCACCGGATCGTCGGCGCAGGCCATGCTGGTATCGAAATGCAGCTTGGTGAAGCCGGCGCCGGCATAGGCGTCGATCATCGCCGCGGCCTTCCGCATCGCTTCGCCAGCAGGCAGATGCTTCCACGGATTGGGTCCCAGATGGTCGCCGCCAAGGATCAGCCGGTCGAGCGGAAAGCCCGCGCTGGCGGCATGCGTCTCGACGAAGCTGCGGAAAGCGGCCGGCGTCATGCCGGTATAGCCGCCTTCATGGTTGACCTGGTTGCAGGTCGCCTCGATCAGCACATCCGCGCCATGTAAGGCGCCGTGGCGAAGCGTCGCTTCGATCACCAGCGGATGCGCCGAGCAGATCGAAGCGATACCGCCCTTCCCGCCTAGCGCGCGCTGCGTCGCGATCCCCGCGAATCTTTCGGTCGCTACGGTCATGCGCGTGATCCTGCCTTGGCGATGAAGGCCTCGACATCGGCGAGCCGATGAATGCCTTCCATCGGGCCCTTCCGGGTGACCGCGAGCGCGCCGCAGGCATTGGCGATGCGCAGCGCATCGGCGGGCGCGGCGCCGCGCAGCCAGAAGGAAACGAAAGCCGCGCCGAAGCAGTCGCCGGCGCCGGTCGGGTCGACTTCCTTGACGGCAAAGCCGGGCATGACGACCGTGCCCTTGCGGTCGTGATAAGCGGCGCCCTGGGCGCCTTTCTTCAAGACGATGCAGGAGATGCCTCGCGTAAGGAGTTCGTCGACCGCGCCCCGCTCGTCACCGGTGGAGGAGAACAGGAACAACTCGTTGCCGCTGGGCAAGAACACATCGGTCTGCGCCAGCACCTTGTCGAGCGCCTGGCGCATGCCGGAAGCCTGCATGATCTCGCGACGGATGTTGGGATCGAAGGACACGGTGCCGCCCTTGGCCTTCACGGCCGCGATCGCGGCGAGCGCGACTTCGGTGGCGCGATCGGAAAACAGCGAGGAGCCCATGACATGGACGTGATCGGCGCCGGAGAGCAGCCGCTTGGCCGCCTGGTTCATCTCCAGCAGGCCGGCGGCGCTGTTGCGGATGTTGAAGACGAAATGCCTGGAGGCATCGGCCCGGTAGGTGACGAAGGCCGTGCCCGTGGCATGGCCTTCATGGACGGCGATCGCCGAAACGTCGGCGCCGAGCGTTCGCAGCCGGTCGATGTTCAGCTGGCCGAAATCATCCTTGCCGACGGCGCCGATGAGACCTGCGGGCTGACCGAGCGCCGCCGCCTGGCCGATGAAGATGGCCGGCGCTCCGGACGGGAAAGGCCCGACCAGCGGCCCTGGCTCGAGGAAGCTCTGGCCGATCCGTTCGGCCATGATCTCGACGAGGATCTCGCCGGCTGAGACCAGCTTCTTCATCACGTCCTCCCGGCTCCGCCATGCACGGCGTATTCCTGAAAAGTGGATACGGCCCGCTCTTTTCTACGTCAATTAATAAATTTACGCATGCAATAGTTTTTTCCTCCACGTTGAAACTTGCAAAGCTTCCTGTAAAGTTTCAACTTGCAGTCGCGCGCCGGTGCGCCCTATGTAGCGCCGGGGCAGCGCATGGGACCAGTGGTGGGATATCCATGTCGCGAGGGTTTGGATGCCGATGACGCACAAGACGATGGAGGATTTCGCCCGTTCCTGCGGCGTCTCCAGGCCGACACTGTCGAAATTTTTCGACGACCCGACCAGCGTCAAGCCGGCGACGCGCAAGCGCATCGAGGACGCGCTTCGCTCGTCCGACTACCAGCCGAATCTCTTCGCCCGCAATCTCAACCGCAAGCGCACCCGCAGCATCGGCATCGTCGTGCCGACGGTGACCGACCCCTTCTATTCCGAGATGGTCAGCCGCATCGAGCTAAGGCTGCGCGACGAGGGCTACTGGCCGATCGTCATCTCCTCGCATGGATCGAGCGAACTCGAGGCCGAGGCGACGCGGACCATCCTGTCGCTGAAAGTCTCCGGCGCGCTCGTCGCCCCGCTTTGCCGGCGCTCGGACCCGAAGGCGATCGAGAAGCTGACGCAAGCGATCCCGATCGTCTATTTCGACACCTATCTCGAAGGCGACACGCCTTTCGTCGGCAACAACAACGTGCAGAGCGTGTCGACAATCGTCGATTATCTTTGCCGCTCGGGCGACGCCCCGGTCTATTTCGATATCCCCCATGTCAACCACAATTCGCGCGAGCGGGTGGAGAACTACATCGATGCCATGCGCCGGCTCGGACAGGAACCCGTCGTGTTCGGCAACATCGAGGACTATACATGGGACTTTGAACGGATCGGCTATGAGCAGACGGAGAAGCTGCTCGACAATGGCGCCCTGCCGGGCAAGACCATCCTGTGCGCCAATGACCGTCTCGCCTTCGGCGTGATGGCGGCCGCCTACTCCAAAGGGCTGAAGGTGGGCCGCAAGGCGGATTGCGACCTGCGCGTCGCAGCCCACGACGACCATCCGCTCAGCCGTTACACCTGCCCGGCGCTCACCACCATGGCGCAGGATTTCGCCGCCATGGCCGGCCGCAGCGTCGAGACGCTGCTTACCCTGCTCGACGAGGACGGCACGACCGTCGCGCCGAAGGTCAACCTCGACGCGACGTTGGTGATGCGCCAGTCGGCCTGAAGACTGCCAAAAGCCCATCGGATTCCGCTCGACGAGCGCCTCAGGCAAGCAGACTCGCCGCTTCGTCCTCGCCAAGCAGCGGTGGCTGGTCGACGGTGCCGACGACCGCGGCGGAATTTTGGCTCTCAGCCGAAGCGAGGATCGCCTCCATGATCTCCAGCACATGCAGTGCAAGCTCGCCGGACGCGCGCGGTCTCCTGCCTTCCGACAGCGACCGCGCGAGGTCGGCGACGCCGAGCATGCGGTAGTTGGCGCGGTCGGGCGCGGCATAGGGCCAGTTGCGCGCGCCATAGTGTTCGCTCTCGCTCGCGAAATCCCTCCAATCTGTGCCCCGTGCCGAAAGCGAGACGGTGCCGCCAAACGTGTCGGGGTCGGGCAGCCTGAGCGAGCCTTCCGTGCCGTGCAGCTCGATCGGATGATTGGAATGCCTGAAGACGTCCCAGGAGGCGCCGAAGGTGACGGTGGCGCCGGAGCGGAATTCGAGCAGCGACAGAATGTTGGTCGGCGTGCCGACCCTGAAGCTGGTGTTCTTGTAAGGGCCGTCAGCGGTGATCAGGCGCTCCTCCTGGCCGCGCGTCGCCATCGCCATGACACGGGCAACCGGACCGAGCAGGTTGACCAGCATCGTCAGATAATAAGGTCCCATGTCGAAGACGGGACCGCCGCCCGGCTGGTAATAGAATTGCGGGTTGGGATGCCAGTGCTCCATGCCGCGCCCCATCATGAAGGCGGTGCCGGTCACGGCGCGGCCGATGGCGCCCTCGTCCATCAGCCGGCGCGCCCGCCGCCCGGCAGCCCCGAGGAAGGTGTCGGGCGCCGAGCCCAGAGCAAGCCCGCGCTTCGCCGCCTCGGCGACCAGCCGGCGGCCGTCTCTGGCCGAAGTCGCGGGAGGCTTTTCGGTCAAGAC
>NZ_RZSL01000980.1:0-1417 GCF_003997355.1 Mesorhizobium sp. M1E.F.Ca.ET.041.01.1.1
GATCAGGACCGCGGAGGTTTTGCGTTCCGTCTTCCGGGAGTCCGATGTGATCGCCAGAATCGGTGGCGACGAGTTTATCGCGATGGCAGATGGCGTCGACGGGACAGCCGTCGAACTTCTCCGTCGCCGCCTCACGAGCGCCGTGGAAGATCACAATAGCGAATCGGCGGGGGAGCCGGCGCTGGCCCTCAGTTTGGGCTTCGCCCACCACAATCCAACAACGGAAACGTTGAAATCTATCGACGATTTGATCGCTGAGGCGGACGAGGCGATGTACGTGGATAAAGATAGCCGTCGGACCAAGGCAGCCCGCCGATAGCCGAGGAAATAGGGCTGGACGGCGGACCCTGCGGCCGGCTGCTTCGTCAAGCGGATGCTAATATTTTCGCAAGTACATGGAACAGACGTTCGCCATTGCTGGTTGTGGCTGGCAGCGGTCATGTCCGCTTCTGGGTCGAGAGCCCGTCGCCACATGGTCCCGGCGACGGGCTTTTATTAAAGCGCGTCACGCTGAAATGAATTCAGGCGACGCGCTTTAAGTCTTTGTTTTGATGCATGTCGTTCTCCCAAAACCGCTGCGCACTTTTGGGCGAGATAATCCTAAAAATTAGCAGTGCCGGGCGTTGAAAGCCGGTGCATAGTGGATGTCTGCCCCGTCCACACCGGGGTAACGGGCCCGGCCTGTACGCCCTAGTCACCCCTCGACTCCCCGACAGGCCGGGTACCTGTGTCCCCCAATGTGCCTGGTGTCGTCACCTCCGGCTTAATGCTGCGGAATCTTACGTGTGACCTGAACGGCTCGCCCTCTTGATCGTTGAATAGGTTAAGAGGTCGATTTCATGAGCAACAAGAACGGCAATGCAGGCACAGGCGAAGGCGTCCTTTTGCTGCTGGCGGATAGGTTGGTCAGAGAGGCGGGTATCACTCAAGAACAGGCTCATGAGCTGATCAAGTTGATTGGAACTGACTGGAGTTCTCTGCTTCGGGAGGCCCACATTCTCAAAGAGCGGCATCGATTATGAGCGAACGCGGGGCAGAGTTCTTTGGAAAGTGGATCACCGACAACGTGATGCGCGGCAACGTAGGCGCGGACATCATTTCTGTAGCGGAGCTGACGACCAAGCTGTTCACCGATGCGAAGGCCGCAGGTATTTCCGAGGACGAGATTGAAGAGGAAATCGGCAGTGCCTATGAGGCGATCCGGGCTGCGATTAACGGCTCCAGAGACATCGAAGAATCCGATTGACCCCTTGGCAATCGGCAAGCGATGAGGAATATAATCCTTCCCGGTGCGGCGACCCTATTCACGAAGATCGCCGCTGTTCGACTAAGACATGATCCTTCATTGCCCAATCTGCAATCGGGCGATGGTCAGGAAGGGTTACTGGATCAAGAGCGTCAAGGCATTCACCTGCGA
>NZ_RZSL01000981.1:0-1412 GCF_003997355.1 Mesorhizobium sp. M1E.F.Ca.ET.041.01.1.1
CCTGCCACGTCACCTTCACCTGGTCGCGGATGGCGAGCAGGAGATCGAGCTTCTCGGCGAAGAGCTCGTCATAGTCCTCGAGATTGTAGCCGAACAGCGGGAAGGATTCGATGAAGGAGCCGCGCCCGGCCATGATCTCGGCGCGGCCGCTGGACAAAAGATCGAGCGTCGCGAACTGCTGGAAGACGCGCACCGGATCGTCGGAAGAGAGCACGGTGACCGCGCTGGTGAGCTTGATGCGCTTCGTCCGCTCCGCGGCGGCCGCGAGCGCCACGACCGGCGCCGAAGCAGCATAGTCGGGGCGGTGATGTTCGCCGAGGCCGAACACGTCGAGACCGACCTGGTCGGCCAGTTCGACCTCCTCGATCAGATTGCGCAGCCGTTCGTGCGGTCCGATGGCGCCGGGGCCCGGTTCCGGGCTGACATCCGCGAAAGTGTAGAGGCCGAGTTCCATTTCGATTGCATCCTGATGCGCTGTTCGAGCGTTGATTGTCGGCGCAAGACGTAGCGATCGGCCTTGCCGCACGCCAGAGGCGCGATTTGTGAACAGTGCATCGCGCCGCGGTGACGTATCCCGGCGGCAACAGCTCAGATTTTCATGGCTGGCATACCGTTTTGGCGCTTGAACTCATCGCTTTCGCGCGTATGTAAGCGTCGCGAATTGACTGCAGGGAAGTGGATTTGGCTATCTACAGGGAAAAAGACATATTCGAGCGGCGCAACGCCGCGAACGAGGCAAAGAAGGCGCTCCTGGAGCGTTTCAAGGCAAAGCCGGCAGCAGACGATCCAGCGGTGCTGGCGCGTCAGGCGGAGCGCAAGGCGATCCTCGAAGCCCGCGCGATCCGCGAGGCCGAGAAGGCCAGGCTGAAGCAGGAAAAGCTGGCGCGCGAAGCAGCCGAGAAGGCCGAGCGCGAGGCA
The DNA here is from genome assembly GCF_003997355.1 of Mesorhizobium sp. M1E.F.Ca.ET.041.01.1.1. Taxonomy (NCBI): domain Bacteria; kingdom Pseudomonadati; phylum Pseudomonadota; class Alphaproteobacteria; order Hyphomicrobiales; family Phyllobacteriaceae; genus Mesorhizobium; species Mesorhizobium sp. M1E.F.Ca.ET.041.01.1.1. The sequence continues at coordinate 919 of NZ_RZSL01000981.1, forward strand.
GCCGCGGAAGCGGCTCGTCGTGCCGCCGAAGAGGCGGCGGCGGCCGAGGCGAAGATCCGCGAAGCCGAGGAGACCGAACGCATCGCCCGCGTGCTCGCCGAAGAGGCCGAGCGCAAGGCCAAGCGCGACGCACGCTACGCCGCCCGCAAGGCGCGTGTCGGCAGGACGCCTCCGGGCTTCTCCGCCCGCTAAGGCGTACGCGCCCGGAATATAGTTTCGTTCGAAGATGCATCAGGGTCGCCAGTGGCGGCCCTGAAGGCGTTTGTGCTGGACGCGTCAGGCGACGAGCTTCAGCCCGACAATGCCGCAGACGATCAGGCCGATGCAGGAAAGCCGGACCGCGGTCGCAGGCTCGCCGAGCAGCCATATGCCGAGCAAGGCCGTGCCGACGGTGCCGATGCCTGTCCAGACCGCATAGGCGGTGCCGACGGGCAATGTCTTCAGCGCCAACCCGAGCAGGCCGAGACTGACGATCATCGAGGCGACGGTGAGCC
>NZ_RZSL01000982.1:0-1407 GCF_003997355.1 Mesorhizobium sp. M1E.F.Ca.ET.041.01.1.1
GAACTTGGTCACGGCCTGGACCTGCTGCCAGGTCTTCGGCACGCCCCATTCCGCCAGGCCTGCCTTGTCGCCGGTGTCGGCTTTCCAGGCTGCCGCCAGATCGGTGTCGGAGAACACGTCGGTGCGGTAGTTGAAATTATGAGTATCGCCGTCGACGGTCACGCGATACTGCTTGCCGTTCCAGGTGCCGACCGGCGGCTTGAGATACGCCACCAGGTCATCCATATCGATCTGCTTCTTGACCCAGTCCGGCATTTCGGAAGTGAGACCCTTGCCGCAGACATCGCCTTCGAAGGGCGCACCCATCTCAACGATGTCAAAATCGATTGTATTCGTGGCAATCGCCTGCTGCAGGCGCGGATTGTAATCGGCCTGTGCCAGATCGATCCAGTTGATCTTGGCGCCGGTATAAGCTTCCCACGGCTTCAGGAAACCGCGGAACAGCACGTTATGCAGATTCTGGTTGTTGAGGCCCATGAAGGTGAGCTCGACACCGGCGAATTCACCTTCCTTGACGTTGGCCTTGGTCGCTTCCAGACAAAGCTCGCCGACTTTCTGGAAGTCGGCATCCGTCGGCTGGCCCTTGCCGACGCCCGGTATCTGCAGAAGTTTCGCGCGCAGATCATCCGCGGCGGCGGCCGGTTTGGCCAGCGCGCCGATTCCGGCGCCTGAGGCCGCCGCAAGTGCTGCCATGCTGGCCGCGCCCTTCAGTAATTCGCGGCGGGTCGCCCCGGCGCGCACCAGTTTTTCGTAAAGGTCGACTCTCATCTCAAGGTTCCTCCCAGAACTTCCAGTCGTGAATTGAATTGCCAATCTCGGACGCCGAAACGTCTGTGGTTCTCCTATACCATAGGGGGACGTGGGACCCCACCCTGCGTCGCCTGGAACTCCGATTATCCGGGACAAGGACCGGCTGTCGGATTGGCACTCGCAACTATTCGCGTAATCGATTACCTTGTCAACAAGGATGGATTTTTATCTATAAGATACTGACTTGCCCTTGCCGTTGGCAATGGCTAGCTTCACCGAAAAAGATAGGGGAGACGATGGCTCAAGTCGCAATCGCCAATGTGGCCAAGGCATTCGGAACCGTCAAGGTTCTGCACGAGGTCAGCGTCGATATCGCCGACGGCCAATTCGTCGTGCTGGTCGGTCCTTCGGGGTGCGGCAAGTCTACGCTGCTGAGGATGGTGGCAGGGCTGGAGACGGTCTCCGGCGGGACGATCTCGATTGGCGACCGCATCGTCAACAACCTGCCGCCGGCCAAACGCGACATCGCCATGGTGTTCCAGAACTACGCGCTCTATCCGCACAAGACGGTGGAGCAGAACATGGCTTTCGCGTTGAAGCTGCGCGGCACCGACCCCGCCTTGGTCGCCGAGCGGGTGAAGCGGGCAGCCGACATTC
>NZ_RZSL01000983.1:0-1403 GCF_003997355.1 Mesorhizobium sp. M1E.F.Ca.ET.041.01.1.1
GCGAGGCGATCGCGAAAGCCAGGCCAAGCCCGAAGCCTGCGACCGTGTCGCTCGGATAATGCGCGCCGACGAAGACGCGCGTCGATGCGATGCAGGCCGTGACCGCCAGCGCGATGTGCCAGCGCTTTGGAAACAACAGCAGCAGGATGCCGAACACCGCGCCCATCGTCGTGGCATGGCCCGACGGAAAGCCGGCGAAGCGCGCATCCATGGCGAAGGGATGCAGCGACAGCACCCCGAAATCGTTGAAATAGAGTGGCCGCGCCCGGCCGATGCCGTATTTCAGCAAATTGACCGCCAGCCCGGAAAGCCCGACGGCGCAGAGCACCAGGAAGGCGAAACACGTCCAGTTGTAGACCATTATTCGCGCCTGCCGTGAAAGGCTGCGCCAGTCGGTCAGATTGGCGGCGACGAGACAGAGCGCCGCCGGGATGAGATACCAGCCGCCGAGGCCGAAATCCGTGAAGAAATCGGTGAAATGGACGAAGCCCGGCGTCCACGCTCCGCGCATCCTGCCGGCGGCGCTGTCGAGGCTAAGGAAAGCGGCCGCCGCCAGCAGCACCCAGGCGAGTGCCCAGACCGGCCACGCGATTTCCGGGTAGCGCGCCGGGCGCACGGCAAAGCGCCGCCTCACGATGGCAATCGTGTCGAGGAAGTTGCCGAGTGAGCGGCGGTAAAGGGCTACGGCGGACATGACTGGGTCTACAGGGGTGTTTGGGGCCCGACACTATTCCTCACGGGGCCACCCGATAAAGGCCAAGCGCCAGCTTGTCTCCTGACGAATAGTTGAGCCCGTCGATGTCGGTAAGACGCTTTGCCGACTTGCCCTGCCCGGCAAGCAATTCGTTGAGCTTCTGTTCGTCCGTGACCGGAGCGAGCCCAAGCGTGCAGGCCGGATCGGCGAGCAGGTGTTTTGCGACGCCGTCGACGTCGGTCAGCACCGTGCTGGTGCCGACCAGGAACACCAGGCTCGGCTCGTGATAGGGCGACGAGGCGAGCACGGTGGTATCGCAGAGACGGTTGGCATCGACGGCCGCCTTGATGGCCGGGCTCAGCCAGATCGGCTTCAGAGACGGCGCGATGACACCGAACAACAGGCTGAAGGTGATGCCCGCGCCGACTGCGATCGCCGCGATGCGGCCCAGCGGCACCTGCAATTGGCGTGGGAAAGCCAGATAGCCGGTGGCCAAAGCGGCGATTGCCGCCGGGATACTCCACCAGGAAAAGGCCTTCGCGAGATAGATCGGCGCCGCGACGCACACCACGGCCAGCCCGACCGACACGACGATAACGCCGAAAGCGGTCGCCCACCAAAGCCAGCTCTGCCAGCGCTTTAGCGGCGCGTTCGCCTGGTCCGCCGGCAAGGTGAGCAGCCAGCCGATCAGCAGCGCCATGCCTGGGTA
>NZ_RZSL01000984.1:0-1399 GCF_003997355.1 Mesorhizobium sp. M1E.F.Ca.ET.041.01.1.1
CACCACCAGCACGCAATCGGTGCCGCCGAGCGCCGCGGCGATATCGCTGGTGGCGACGATGCCGGGCTCGATCGCGATGCCGGGCAGGTAGCGCGCATTCTCGCCGCGATCGATGGCCGCCACGGTCTCGCCGTCGCGCGCGTAAAGCCGCACGAAATGGCCGGCGCGCAGCATGGCCAGCGCCAGCGCCGTGCCCCAGGCGCCGCCGCCCAGCACCGCGACGCGCCAGCCGCTGGGCGGCTTTCTGCCGCTTTTAGTCTTCTTGGTCATGCCTTGGCACCGCGCCGGCCCGAGCCGACCAAAGGAGCGGAAACACTGTCCAGCGGCCAGCGCGAGCGCGGCACGAAGTCCGCGGCATTCTCGCCCACTATCCCGGCGCGCAGCCGCTCGATGCCGGCCCAGGCGATCATCGCCGCATTGTCGGTACAGAGTTTCTGCGGCGGCGCGAGGAATGTGAAGCCGGCTTTGGAACAAAGCGCCTCAAGTGTGCCCTTGATCGTCCGGTTGGCGGCGACGCCGCCGGCAACGACCAGCGCGGGGTTCGCCTTGTCCGGGAATTCCAGGCGGAAGCGGGCGAGCGCTCGCGCGACACGGTCGCCCAGCGCATCCGCAACCGCAGCCTGGAAAGAGGCGCAGATGTCGGCGACGTCCTGGTCGCTGAGCGGCGCGATCGCCGTCGCGGCCTGGCGGACGGCCGTCTTCAGGCCCGAGAAGGAGAAATCGGGCTGCGCCGAGCCTTTCATCGGGCGCGGGAAGGCAAAGCGGCCCGCATCGCCGCTGGCCGCCGCCTTCTCAACATTCGGCCCGCCGGGATAGGGCAGGCCGAGCATCTTGGCCGTCTTGTCGAAGGCTTCGCCCAATGCATCGTCGATGGTGGTGGCCCAGCGCTGGTAGTCGCCTATGCCGCGCACCGCGACGATCTGGGTGTGGCCGCCGGAGACGAGCAACAGCAGATAGGGGAAGTCGAGCCCGTCGGTCAGCCTTGCGGTCAGCGCGTGGCCTTCGAGATGGTTGATGGCAATCAGCGGCTTGTTGGCGGCGGCCGCGATCGCCTTGGCCGTCATCAGTCCGACGATCAGCCCGCCGACCAGACCGGGCCCAGCGGTGGCGGCGACGGCGTCGACCTCGTCGAGGGATATGGCCGAATCGGTCAGCGCTGCCTCGATGATCCCGTCCAGCGCCTCGACATGGGCGCGCGCCGCGATCTCGGGCACGACGCCGCCGAAGGCGGCATGCTCCTCGATCTGGCTGAGCACGACATTGGACAGGATTTCGGGCGCCGAGCCGTCGTCCAGCGCCACAACGCTGGCAGCCGTCTCGTCGCAACTCGTCTCAATGCCCAGAACGCGGATCAATTGGTCGCTGTCCTCGAAGATTGTGTCGCCGGCCTTTCCTATAT
>NZ_RZSL01000985.1:0-1396 GCF_003997355.1 Mesorhizobium sp. M1E.F.Ca.ET.041.01.1.1
CGCCACCATGAGGCGCATTGCAATGGCGGGATGATCGAGCAAGGCGGTGCGCACGGCACCGTGGCGATGCAGATCGACATAGTTCTGCATCGGGCCGGTGAGTTCAGGCCGCGACGGCTTGAGGACCTGTTCGTCCGGCTCGCCGCCCTCGTCATCGGCGCGGGCGCGCCGCGCTTCCTTGCGCGAAAGCCAGCCCTCGTGACACTCGACCTCGCCGCGATGCGAGACGGTGATGACGACCTTGCCGCCCTTCTTCTTTGGCGTTTTCTCGTGGTCCCAGGAATGAAAATACTGCCCCGGTTCGAGCACCGTCACTTCGCTCCATCCAGCCTCGATATAGGCGTCGCGTCTGGCCGCGATCGCCTCGTTCTGCTTCAGCCAAAACACGTCGGCATCGGCGAAATAGCTGTCCTCGCCGAACAGATCGGAGACGACCATGCCTGGATAGTCCTCGATGGCGAACAGCGCCACCTTGATGGAAATCGACTGGCCGCCGAACAGCCATTGTTTCAGCTGGTAGCCGCGCGGCGCGTATTGCTCGGGGTCGGCATAAAGCGCCAGCCAGTCCTTCTGCTGCGCTTTCGAAGCCATGGTGAGATAGCGCGCCGTCTCGGCGTCGATTTCCTCGCCGCGGTAGGCTTCGCGGATCTTGGGCAGAAGCTCGCCGAGTGCCAGACTGCGCTTCACCTGAAGTTCGGTGATGCCGAAGGTGGCGGCGATTTCGGCAATGGAGCGGCCTTCTTTGATCAGCCGCGAGAACGTTTCCCATTGCGAGACCTCGTCGGGGTCGAGGCGAGCGATGTTTTCGATGAGCGAGGCTTCGAGCGCAGCGGCGTCGTCGCCGTCTTCCATGATGGCGCAGGGCAAGGGATCGCCCTCGCCGCGCTCCTCGGCGAGCGATTTGGCGGCGAAATAGCGTCGCCGACCGGCGACGATCTCGAAGCTTTCGGGCGTCCCGTTGGGCCGCACCAGAAGCGGCACCAGCACGCCGCGCGCACGCACGGACGGCAGAATGTCGGACAAGTCGGGCGCGCGTTTTGCGTGCCGCATGTTGGCGGCAGAAATGTTGAGCTTATCCAATCGGAATGTGGGCAAGCTGCATGGTTAGTCCCCTTCGTCTGGGGTTGAGTTGCCCGCCGCGAGGCCGCAGGCCGAGCGGCGGGACGGTTTTCCACGCCTAGCAGCGCGGTTGTTCCGCCGTGTCCGGCGGAAGCTCGGAACCGGATTTGGCAAGTGCTTCCGCTGCCTGTCGCAAAAGCCGCTCGTCCTCGGTGATGTGGCAGGACAGCCGAGCGGCTTCGGCATAGACGGAGAGCGCAAACTCGGCCTTGAAATAGCGGTCGCGCTCGATGCCGAGGCCAAGCCGTCCCTTGACGCTTTCAAGCTCGGCAAGGCT
>NZ_RZSL01000986.1:0-1393 GCF_003997355.1 Mesorhizobium sp. M1E.F.Ca.ET.041.01.1.1
ACACACGCCGCCACTCATGAGTGCTTCGGCCGGCGAAGGCCGGGAGCGCAGAAAGCCGCCATTCGCAGGCCGGCCTCATCTGAATATCGATACATCTAGCGGAGCATCGGCCAGAGCGTCGCCGCCAGCAGCAGCCCCATGGCTATGTTGAACCATCTCAGCCGCACGGGATCCGACAGGAAGCCGCGCAGCGCCGTGCCGAATCCGGCCCACACGGAGACGCTGGGCAGGTTGACGATGGTGAAGGCAATCGAGATCAACGCCACCGAGACGAACGGATGGTCCGGATTGGTGTAGACGGCCATGGCGGTGATCGCCATCACCCACGCCTTGGGGTTGACCCACTGGAACGCGGCGGCGTCGATGAAGCGCATCGGCCGCGCCTCCGTCCCTTTTCCGTCGCTCATCGAGCGCGACATGGCGATCTTCCAGGCGAGATAGAGCAGGTAGGCTGCGCCTGCGACTTTCAGCGCCGTGTGCAGCGCCGGAAACGCCGTCAGCACCGCGCCGAGCCCGAAGCCGACGGCCAGCAGCAGGATCAGAAAGCCGATGCTGATGCCCAACATGTGCGGAACCGTCCTGGCGATGCCGAAATTGACGCCAGAGGCCAGCAGCATCAGGTTGTTCGGTCCCGGTGTGATCGAAGTCACCAAGGCGTAGACCAACAGGGCAAGGAATGCGTCGAACGACATGGTATCCTCCCAGATATGTCAGCCTTATTGTCCTTTTTTGGGGGATGCGCAAAAGCCACGGACGGACGACTTGCCGGGCCAAAGAGACGACTGAGGCAGTCCGAGCGATTGCCCGCCGCGCTCACATGCCCTGCGGGCCGCGATTCATTGCCGCCACGCCGGTGCGGCAGATCTCGACCAGGCCGAGCGGTTTCATGATGGCGATGAACTGATCGAGCTTCGAACCCTTGCCGGTGATCTCGAAGATGAAATGCTCGGTGTTGGCGTCGATAACGCTGGCGCGGAAGGCGTCGGCCAGTCGCAGCGCCTCGACGCGGGCGTCGCCGGTACCGGCGACCTTGACGAGCGCGAGTTCGCGCTCCAGCGGCCGCTCCTGCCCGAGCTCATGCGAACGAACGGTAAGGTCGACCACGCGATGCACCGGCACGATGCGTTCGAGCTGGTTCTTGATCTGCTCCATCACATGCGGCGTGCCGCGCGTCACGATGGTGATGCGCGACAGATGCTTCTCGTGCTCGGTCTCGGAGACGGTCAGGCTTTCGATGTTGTAGCCGCGCCCGGAGAACAGGCCGATGACGCGGGCAAGCACGCCCGGCTCGTTGTCGACCAGCACGGAAAGCGTGTGCGTTTCCGGCTTCTCGGTTTCCTTGGCAATGAAATAGGCGGAACCGGTCGGTTGAAGGTGCTGTGCGTTCATGACG
>NZ_RZSL01000987.1:0-1383 GCF_003997355.1 Mesorhizobium sp. M1E.F.Ca.ET.041.01.1.1
CAGTTGGAGGCGATCCTGCCCTTCAGCAAGAGCCGCGTCGAGACCGACGCCGAGATCGCGCTCGAAGGCGCCGTCGCCGGAGCCGACCGCGCCTTCGAGCGCGATCTCGGCGTCGGTCTCGACGCGGCTCTTGCTGAAGGGCAGGATCGCCTCCAACTGCTGCCTGTAGGTGCCGACATTGGCTCCGGCCAGACCAAGGATGGCGGGCGTCTCAGGGATCAGCTCCGGATCATGGCCGGCGGCGAGAAAAGCCTGCCTTGCCGCGTCGACGATGTTGGCGCGGGCGCCGGTGAGATCGGTGCGGATGTTGGCCGCGCCGCTCTTGGCGCGACCGACGACGGTGCCGTCGACGGTCGCAAGGGCCGCCCTGCAGCTGGTGCCGCCGCCATCGATGCCAAGCACGAATTTCACACGATTTTCTCCTCGCCGCGGATAATACCAATAAAATACCAATAGCCAAGCGTTAATTTCGGTTCAAAAAAAGATTAAGGCGTATTTTATTGAAAAAGCGCGGAAATTTGCCGGCAAGGCGAGTGCCGGGCACGAAAAACGTTAATGGATGTGGACAAGTGGTATTTTTTTGGTATGGTCCCCTTAGTTGGAGGAAAGCGGATGGCCGAGACGCGCACGGAAGCGCTTCATCAGAATGCCGAGGGGCTGGATGTCCAGACCCCGGATGCCATCCTTTCATTCCTGGCCAATGCCCAGATCGAGGCCGCCAAGGCCGTTCACGGCGCCATTCCGGCCATCGCCGAGGCCGCGGAATTGATCGCAAGGCAATTGAAGACCGGCGGCAGGCTTGCCTATGCGGCGGCCGGCAGCTCCGGCCTGATGGCGGTTGCGGATGCGCTGGAGCTTCCCGGCACTTTCGGCATCGCGCGTGACCGCATCGCCATCCTGATCGCGGGTGGCGACGAGGCGTTCCACACGCTTGCCGGCGGGCCTGAAGACGACATCGAGGAAGCCGCGGCGGCCGTGGGGAACGCCAATATCGGCAAGGGTGACTGCCTGATCGCCATCTCGGCCAGCGGCTCGACGCCTTACGCCGTGCAGGCCATCGGCGATGCGCGGCGCCGGGGCGCGGCGACGATCGCAATCGCCAACAACAAGGGCGCGCCGCTGTTCGGTGAGGCCGATGTCGCCATCCTGCTGGAAACGCCGCCGGAGTTGATCGCCGGCTCGACGCGCATGGGTGCCGGCACCGCGCAGAAGATCGCGCTCAACATGCTGTCGACGCTGACCGCCATTCATCTCGGCCATGTGCATGACGGCTACATGGTCAACCTCACCGCCGACAACATCAAGTTGCGCGACCGCGCGGTGCGCATGGTCGCCGCCATCACCGGGCGGAGCCGGGACGACGCGGCGCGCCTGCTCGAAGAG
>NZ_RZSL01000988.1:0-1382 GCF_003997355.1 Mesorhizobium sp. M1E.F.Ca.ET.041.01.1.1
GCGGTGGATGACTGCCTGCGCAATTGCGTCAAATGGATGGTGATGATCACTCGGCGGCCGCCGCCTTGGCCTTGCCGTTGCGTTCGGGCGCGTTGCCGTCCAGCGTGTCGATCAGCCGTTTGTGGATGGTGGCCGTGCGCGTCGGGCTGTCGATCTTCTGTCCGGTGAGGTCGGTGACGTAGAAGGTGTCGATCACCTTTTCGCCGAAGGTGGTGATGTGGGCCGAGGCGATGTCGAGCGAAAGGTCCGAAAGCGCGCCGGTAATCTCGGAAAGCAGGCCCGGCCGGTCCAGCCCCTCGATCTCGATGACGGAAAAGCGGTTCGACAGCGTGTTGCGGATTTCGGCGCGCGGCGGAATGCGGAAAGCCTTGGCGCCGCGCTTCGGCTTGGTGCGCTTCTCGATCATCTCTGGCAGCCAGCTCTTGCCGGACAGCACGTCCTCGATCAGCCGCCCGACGCGCTCGGCACGACGACGCTCGTCCTCATCGAGGTCAAATTCCCTCGAGATCAGGATGGTATCAAGCGCGCGCCCGTCCGAGGTGGTGAAGATCTGCGCGTCGACGATGTTGCCGCCGGCCCCCGCGCACGCGCCGGCAATCACCGAGAGCAGGCGCGGATGGTCCTGCGCGAGCACTGTGATTTCGGTCACCGCCTCGAATTCGTGCGTCTTCACCATGGTGGCGAGCTTCTTGCCGGCGGCGTCCGCCTCGCGGATGAATTCGGCGTGGCGCAACTGGTCGGGCAGGTCGACGGTCAGCAGATAGTTCTCGTAGTGCTGGGCGACATAGCGCTTGCGTTCTTTCGCCGGCCAGGCGGAGAGCGCCTCGGCCAGCCGCTCGCGCGCCGCCGCGGTGCGCTCGGCGCGCGACACCTCGGAGAAGCCGCCGGTCAAGAGCAGCTCGGTCTCGAAATAGAGCGTGCGCAGCAGTTGTCCCTTCCAGCCGTTCCAGACGCCCGGCCCGACGCCTCTGATGTCGCAGACGGTGAGGACCAGAAGCAGCTTCAGCCGTTCGACCGACTGCACGATCGAAGCAAAATCCTCGATCGTCTTGCGGTCGTTGAGGTCGCGCGTCTGCGCCGTCATCGACATGACGAGATGGTTTTCGACCAGCCAGGCGACGGTCTCGGTGTCGGCGGCCGACAGCCCCATATGCGGGCAGATGCGCCGTGCGATCCTGGCGCCGGCCTCCGAATGGTCCTCCGGCCGGCCCTTGGCGATGTCGTGCAGCAGCACGGCGACATAGAGCGCCTCGCGGCTCTTCTTCAGCCCCGGCATCAGCGAGTGCGCCAGCGGATGCACCTTGGCGCCGTCGCCGCGCTCGATCTCGGCCAGCACGCCGATGCAGCGGATGAGATGCTCGTCCACCGTATAATGGTGGTAC
>NZ_RZSL01000989.1:0-1379 GCF_003997355.1 Mesorhizobium sp. M1E.F.Ca.ET.041.01.1.1
TCATAAGGCACCGAGTTCTTGGTCAGGAAGGAGGTCGCGATGTCACAGGATGTCGTGAACTTCGCCGTGCCGACCGGGTTGAACTGGAACCTGCAGTCGCCGGGGGCAGCCGTCACCGTCGCGCGCGTATTCTGCTGCGCGGTGGCCAAAGCCGGGTTGGCGGCCCAGGTCAGCGCCTTGAACAGCGGGAAGGTGCAGACGATACCAAGCGCCAGGCCAGCCATGATGATCGGTTTGCGGCCGATCTTGTCCGACAGCCAGCCGAACACGACGAAGAAGAGCGAGCCTACCGCAAGCGCGATCGCGATCATGATGTTGACCGACTGCGCGTCGACCTTCAGCACGTTCGTCAGGAAGAACAGCGCGTAGAACTGGCCGTTGTACCAGATGACGGCCTGGCCGGCGGTCAGGCCGAGCAGCGCCAGAAGCGCGATCTTGGCGTTCTTCCACTGGCCGAAGGCTTCCGACAACGGCGCCTTGGAGCCCTTGCCCTCTTCCTTCATGCGCTGGAAGGTCGGCGACTCCGAGAGCGACAGCCGGATCCAGACCGAGACGGCGAGCAGCAGGAACGAGACGATGAAGGGAATGCGCCAGCCCCAGGCAGCATAGGTTTCCTTGCTGAGCGAACTCTGGACGCCCAGGATGACGAGCAGCGACAGGAACAGGCCGAGCGTCGCCGTCGTCTGGATCCAGGAAGTGTAGTAGCCGCGGCGATCGTCCGGCGCGTGCTCGGCGACATAGGTCGCGGCACCGCCATATTCGCCGCCAAGCGCCAGGCCCTGGAACATGCGGAGCCCGATCAGGATCACGGGTGCCGCGATACCCCAACTGGCGTAACCGGGCAGCAGGCCGACCAGGAAGGTCGACAGGCCCATGATCGTCATGGTGACGAGGAAGGTGTATTTGCGGCCGACAAGGTCGCCGAGGCGGCCGAACACCAGCGCGCCGAACGGGCGGACGAGGAAGCCGGCGGCAAAGGCCAGCAGCGCGAAGATGTTGCGCGTCGCCTCGGGGATGGTCGGGCTGAAGAAGGTCGCGCCGATGAAGGCGGCCAGCGAGCCGTAAAGATAGAAATCGTACCATTCGAAAACGGTGCCGAGCGAGGAGGCGAAGATGACCTTCTTTTCCTCCCGCGTCATGCCGCGGCTTGTTCCGCCGGCGGTCGAAACCATTGCCATTGATATATCCTCCCGTGGATCCCGTATGTCCTCGATGACTGCGCGCCACCGTCCGCAACTTCTCCGAACGTGGACTCAAAAAAACGCGGCCAACGAAGAAAAAATGGCAGAAAGCGCCGCCAAAAGGCACCGAGACGATGGGATTATGACTTTCGTATTAGGTGCAATGCGAAAGCGGAGCGTGGCACTGGATGGCTCATC
>NZ_RZSL01000098.1:0-15368 GCF_003997355.1 Mesorhizobium sp. M1E.F.Ca.ET.041.01.1.1
GCCTTACAGAACGCCGGCTTCGTTCTTCAGCTTCTCGACCAGCTCGGCCACGCTCTTGACCTTGACGCCCGCCTTGCGGCCGCCGGGCTCCTCGGTCTTGATCACCTTGAGGCGGGGCTTGACGTCGGCGCCGAAGTCGGCCGGGCTCTTCTCGTCGAGCGGCTTCTTCTTCGCCTTCATGATGTTGGGCAGCGAGGCATAGCGCGGCTGGTTGAGGCGAAGGTCGGCGGTGACGATCACCGGCATCTTCAGCTCCACCGTCTGCAGGCCGCCATCGACCTCGCGCGTCACCTTGGCATGATCGCCGGCGAGTTCCACCTTGGAGGCGAAGGTCCCTTGAGCCCAGCCAAGCAGCGCCGCCAGCATCTGGCCGGTCTGATTGCTGTCATCGTCGATCGCCTGCTTGCCGAGGATGACGAGGCCGGGCTTCTCGGCCTCGACCACGCCCTTCAGCACCTTGGCCACGCCCAGCGGCTCGGTCTGCTCGTCGGTCTTGACCAGGATGGCGCGGTCGGCGCCCATGGCGAGCGCGGTGCGCAGCGTTTCCTGCGCCTGCTGCGGGCCGATCGACACGACGATGATCTCCTCGGCCTTGCCGGCTTCCTTGATCCGGATCGCTTCCTCGACCGCGATCTCGTCGAACGGGTTCATCGCCATCTTGACGTTGGCGAGCTCCACGCCCAGTCCGTCGGCCTTCACCCGAACCTTGACGTTGGCATCCACAACCCGCTTCACGGGCACAAGGATCTTCATTTTCCTGTCACCTCTCTTGAGATAGTCGGGCGCGCTATAGCAGCGCGCGCCTTGTCAGAGTTGTCGAAAGCCGACATTCGGGGCGGAATTCTGGTCTTCGACCGCCAAGAACCTGTTCCACCCCGATCCTTCGATTGTGCATGGTCTTTTCCGAAAACCGGTTCCCACTTTTCGGGATCATGCCCGGGTGGCGTTTCCGTAGTGGCGGCAATCCGGCGCGTCAATATGCACGGCGCATTCAAATCGGTTCAGTCCTGGCGCGACGCGGCTCCGCGACCCCATTGCGGCGTGGGTGGCGCCGAGGTTTCGGGCGTTGGCCCGGGCTCGGTCGGAACGGGCGCCTGCTGGACATTCGGCGTGGGATCCGGCTCGCCGTCGGCGCCGGCAAGCAGCGGCACGCCGCGGCTGCGCAACACCAGCACCAGGACGGCGCCGGCGATGATGCCGCCGATGTGGCAGGCCCAGGAAACCTGGTCCTCGCCGCCCGCGGCGAACATCACGATCTGGAACAGGATCCAGAGGATGAGCGGGATGAAAGCCGGGATACGAAGGGGGATACGGGCGAAGGCCAGCACCCAGACCTTAACCCTGGGATAGAGGATCAGGTAGGCGGCAACCACGCCGGCGATGGCGCCGGAGGCGCCGATCAGCGGCACCTGCGAATCCCAGCCAACCAACCCTTGAACGAAAGCACCCGCCGCCGCGCAGGCGAGGTAGAAGATCAGGTAGCGGACATGGCCGAGCGCGTCCTCGACATTGTCCCCGAACACCCAGAGGAACAGCATGTTGCCGCCGAGGTGGAAGATGTCGGCATGCAGGAAGGAATAGGTGAGATAGCTGAGGCTCTCGGGAATGACGACGAATTCGGGCGACAGCTCGACCTTGTCGTGGACCACCGAAGGGATGAAGCCGAGGCCGAGCACCGCGGCGTTGGTGAAGTTTTCACCGCCGAGCGTGGTCGCGAGATAGACCAGAGCGTTCACGACGATCAGGCTGATCGTCACATATTGCAGACGGATGTGGCGTAGCCGGTTGGTGTCGTAGAGCGGGATAAACATCGGATCCTCCCGCCATACCTGATTGTCAGCGGTTCTTGCCGGGCACCCATAGCACGTCGGCATTTCCATTGTCATTGACCGCTCGCGCGGCGACGAACAGGAAGTCCGAGACGCGGTTGATGTATCTCAGCGCCTCGCGGTTGACGTGCTCGGTCGGGTCCTGCGCCAGCGCCACCATGATGCGCTCGGCGCGGCGCGCCACCGTGCGGGCAAGATGGAGGGCGGCCGCCGCAGGCGCGCCGCCGTTCAGCACAAAGGACTTCAGCGGCCGCAGGTCCTTGTTGAGCAGGTCGATGTCCTTTTCGACGCGCTCGGTCTGCGCGGCGACGATGCGCAGCGGCTCGTAGTCGAGCGGCTTGCCCTCGTCCGGCACGGCGAGATCGGCGCCGAGGTCGAAAAGGTCGTTCTGGATGCGCGAAAGCATGGCGTCGATGGGCGGATGGCTGACGGCGGTGTGGGTGCGGGCCATGCCGATGCAGGCATTGGCTTCGTCCACCGTGCCGTAGGCTTCGACGCGAAGGTCGGATTTCAGCCGCCGCTGGCCGGTGCCGAGGCCGGTGGTGCCGTCGTCGCCGGTGCGGGTGTAGATCTTGTTGAGCTTGACCACGCCTTTCCTCTTTTGATCGCGTCACTTACGGGTGAACCAGACCGCCAGCAGGATCAGCGCCAGTGCCACGGCCTGCAGCAGCACACGCGCCTGCATCAGCTTGTTGGAGGTCACACCCGAGCCGCCCCGCATCATGTTGACGAGGCCGCGGATCAGCACGACGACGACGGCGGCCATGACGACCAGCGCGAGGATTTTGAAGGTGGTTGCCATGGGCAGGCTCCAGTTCGGTTTCGGTCAGGCGCGCCTGGCGAGCACGCGGTAGAGCGCCGATGCGGGCAGGATACGCTTGAGCACCACGCCGATTCTGGCCGGCACTGTTACCACATAGTGCGGGCGCGGGCGCTGTGACAGAAGCGCGTGGCGCAAGGCGGTATGAACCACTTCCGGTCCAGGCTTCAGCCGCGAGACGCTGCCGCCCGCCTGCAGCCGCGCGAGTTGCGCTTGGTAGTCGGCGCGGTGGACGGAGTTCTCGATGTCGATGTTCTTCAGGAACCAGACGAGGCCGTTGCTGGCGATCTTCGAGGTCACCGGACCAGGCTCGATCAGCGAAAGGTGGATGCCGCTGCCTTCGAGTTCCTGGCGCAGGCACAGCATCAGGCCTTCGATGGCGTGCTTGGACGCAGAATAAGCCCCGCGAAAGCGGACCGGGGCGAGGCCCAGGATCGAGGAGCAGTGGACGAGACGGCCGTGGCCCTGGCGGCGCATGACCGGCACGATGCGCCGCGTCAGATCGTGCCAGCCGAAGAAATTGGCTTCGAACTGCTCGCGGAGCGCCTCTACTGGCAGGTCCTCGACGGCGCCGGGCTGTGCGTAGGCGCCGTTGTTGAACAGCGCCGCCAGCGTGCCGCCCGTGCGCTCCAATACGGCGTCGGCCAGGGCGGCGATGGACTCCGGCTCACGATAGTCGAGATAGAAAGCCTCGATCCCGTCTGCCTCGAGAGCCGCGATGTCGCCAGCTTTCCGCGCCGTGGCGAACACCCGCCAGCCTTCCGCCTTCAGCGCCCGCGCGCAATGAGCACCGATCCCGGAGGAAGCACCGGTGACGATAATGGTGCGCAATTCTTTGGCGGCGGGAATCGTGGTTTCACCTGGGGTTGCCATTTGCCGCAATCACTTCCCATATTCGCGACGTCGACACAATCGAGCGGAGCGCGGGTCCTTGCTCAGGAATATCGTCGCCGTCAAGCGCGTGCTCTATGATGCGATCGGCCATTTCAACACCGACGATGGCTGGGCAATGGCCAGCCATCTGGCGATCACCTCGCTGATGGCGCTGTTTCCGTTCCTGATCTTCGCCACGACGCTGGCAAGCTTTCTCGGCGCGCGTGCCTTCGCCGATACCGCCGTGCATCTGGTCTTCGACACCTGGCCGGAGCAGATCGCCAAGCCGATCGCGCGCGAGGTGCAGAACGTGCTCACCGTCCGGCGCACCGACCTTCTGACCTATGGCGTGCTTTTGGCCGCCTATTTCGCCTCGAACGGTATCGAGGCTCTGCGCACATCGCTCAACCGCGCCTACCGGGTGGCCGAGACGCGCGGCATCATCTATCGCCGGGTGCAGAGCATCATCTTCGTGCTGATCGCGACGGCCTGCTTCCTCGCCGTCAGCGTGCTCCTGGTGTTCGCGCCATTGCTCGCGCGGCTGGCCGAGGCGCATTTCGAATGGATCAAGCCCTATATGGGCACGATCACGATATGGCGTTACGTCATCGCCTCGACGGTCATCGTCATCGGCCTGTTTTCGGTGCATATCTGGCTGCCGGCCGGCAAGCGCCGTTTCGTCTCGATCATTCCGGGCATCGTCTTCACGCTGATCGCATGGCTTGCGGGCTCGACCATCTTCGCCGCCTATCTCGACCATTTCTCGTCCTATGTGACGACCTATGCGGGGCTCGCCTCGATCATGATCGCGGTGGTGTTCCTCTACATCATCTCGGCCATCTTCATCCTTGGCGGCGAGCTCAACGCCGCGATCAGCCGCTATCTCGAGGCGCGCGCGAGAGTCGGCTGATCTTTGCCTTGACGGGCGGTCGCCAGCCCGACGCCCAGCGTGGCGATCGCCATGCCGGCGATCTGCAGCAGATTGAGCTGCTCGCCGAAGAGGACCCAGGCGATGACGGCGGTGACGGCCGGCACCAGGTAGAACAGCGAAGCGACCTTCGACATCTCGCCGTCCCTGATCATCACCATCAGCAGGAAGATAGCGCCCACCGACAGCACCAGCACCAGCCACGCCATGGCGAAGACGAGCTCGCCGTTGATGGTGATCGTGCGCGTCTCGAAGGCGAGCGATCCGAGGATCGTGACGACGGAGCCGCCGACATACTGCCACATCGTCGCCGAGACGAGGTCGCCGCCGGAGGCATAGCGCTTCTGCCAGATCGTGCCAGCGGCCATGCCGAGCACCGAGACGAGCGAAGCCGCCAGCGTTGCCGCGGTGACGCCGCCGCCAATCATGCCTAGCTTCGGCCAAAGCACGACGACGACGCCCAAAAGCCCGACGGCGAGGCCCGCCCAGTGACGTGGCAAGATCGCCTCGCCGAGGAATTTCCCGGCAAGCACGGCCGTGATCAGCGGCTGCAGGCCGACGATCAGCGCCGAAAGCCCGGCCGGCATGCCCCTGTGGATCGCCCAGAACACGCCGCCCAGATAGACGCCGTGCATGAGAACGCCGGCTACCGTGGCGTGAAGCGCTTCTTCGCGGCTCGCCCTGCGCGAGCCGAGCAGCACGGTCAGGCCGGCAAACAGGATTGCCGCCAGCACGAAGCGGATGGCGAGGAAGGTGAAAGGCTCCGCCCATGGCATGGCATAACGCGCGCCGATGAAGCCGGTCGCCCACAGGACGACGAAAGAGGCGGGGATGAACCGCTTGATGCTGTGCATTTTTTTGGGAAGGGCTCTGGCTGCGGGTGAAAAGTTTATAGCGGCAATTGCTCTAATGCCGTTTAATTCGGCAAGCAAAACGAAACGGTTGATCCATAAGCTCATTCGAATTCAACAACCGGTGCGAATGAGGGGCATGGCGTTAAGGCACGCCATGGGCAGGTATGCTTTTGCATCTCGGTACGACGTGGTTGCTGTTCGCGGTCGCGACCGTCGCGGTTTTCGGATTCTTCTTCGGCACGGCGCTCGACGCCATCATGAAGGACGACGGCTTCGGCTCGACCGGCAACACGCTGCTTTTCACGCTTGGCTTTTTCGTTGCCGTCATGGTCGCCAACGAGCATGGTATCAGTTTCAAGGATATCAGGCTGGCGGTCGGCTGGGGTTTGAGCGGCGCCTTCGTCTTCATCAGCGTGATGGCGCTGATCAAAGCCGGGCTGGCTCGTCTGTAACCAGTGCGTCGATATTCAGGTGAGGCCGGTCTGCAAACGCCAGGCTCCTGCGCTTCCAGTACTCACGTACTTTAAGTGCGCTCCGTTCCGGCCTTCGCCGGCCGAAGCCCTCATGAGGGTCTCCGCTTTATGAAGGCTACGGCCGGCGTAGGCCGGTTCTCGGAGCCCGCCATTTTCGACTCGGCCTGACCTGAATCTCGACACACTGGAAAGCCAGCTAAAGCCCAATCAGCCGCCGGATATCTTGCGGCGACATGCCTGCCTGCCTGAGCGCGGCAAGGCCGGTGTCCTTGAGGCTCTTCGACAGCTTCCGGCCGTCCGGTCCGAGGACCAGGCGATGGTGGAAATAGCGCGGCGGCGGGAGGCCGAGCAGTTCCTGGAGCAGGCGCTGCACGCCGGTGGCCGCGTAAAGATCCTGACCGCGCACGACATGGCTGACCTGTTGCAGCGCATCGTCGACGACGACCGCGAGATGGTAGCTGGTCGGGATGTCGCGGCGCGCCACGATGACGTCGCCCCAGGCCCGCGGCATCGCCTCGACCGTGCGCGTCGCGGCCATGGTCTCGTCGGTGAACTCGGTCCATGACAAGGCGCCCGGCATGCGCGCCATGGCCGCCTCGACGTCGAGCCGCCAGGCAAAGGGCATGTTCCCGGCAATGCGCCGCTTGCGCTCCTTCATCGGCAAGGCCCTGTCCAGAGGCGGATAAAGCGGCACGCCGTCGGGGTCGCGCGGCCAGTCGCGGCCGCGCTTCGCGGTCTCGGCGATGAAGGCGCGGATCTCGCCTCGGCTCATGAAGGCGGGATAGACGAGTTCCTCGGCGATCAGCCGGTCGAGCACCGCCCTGTATTCGGCAAAATGCTCGGACTGGCGCCGCACCGGCTCTTCCCAATCGAGCCCCAGCCATTTCAGGTCATGAAATATGCCGGCCTCGAATTCCGGCGTGCAGCGGGTGATGTCGATATCCTCGATGCGCAGCAAGAGCCGCCCGCCCGTCCGCGCCGCCATTTGCTGGTTGAGCAGTGCCGAATAGGCATGGCCGAGATGCAATTCGCCATTGGGGCTCGGCGCGAAGCGGAATGTCAGGAGCGTCATGTCTCAAGGCGGCATTCGGGTTGAAAGGCGCTT
Organism: Mesorhizobium sp. M1E.F.Ca.ET.041.01.1.1; assembly: GCF_003997355.1. NCBI lineage: Bacteria > Pseudomonadati > Pseudomonadota > Alphaproteobacteria > Hyphomicrobiales > Phyllobacteriaceae > Mesorhizobium > Mesorhizobium sp. M1E.F.Ca.ET.041.01.1.1. The sequence continues at coordinate 6,883 of NZ_RZSL01000098.1, forward strand.
CCGCCGGTTGATAGTTAGAGACTGTTTCGAAATTCTGCTCTGGCGGCCAGCGCGAATTTCGAAACAGTCTCTTGGCCATCAATTGCCACTTCGTGGGCGCTCTGGGAACAAACAAACGTGCAACGCATCGCCTCGCTCGACGACATTGCGGCAGGGCTCGACGCGCTCTGCCTCATCGATCCGCGGCTGGACAAGGTGCGCGATATGGCGGGCGAGGTACCGCTGAGGCTCTCGGAGCCCGGATTCGGGAGCCTCGCCTCGATCGTCGTTTCGCAGCAGGTGTCCCGCGCCAGCGCGGATGCCATCTTCGGCCGGCTGACCAGATTGGTCGATCCGCTGACGCCGGAAGGGATTCTCGCAGCCGGCGAGGACATTTTCAGAGAGGCCGGCTTGTCGCGGCCGAAGCAGCGCGGGCTGATCGCCGTCGCGGAAGCCGTGGCCGGCGGGCTCGATCTTCACCATCTCTGTTCGCTCGACGCCGGCGAGGCGGTCGCGGCGATGACGGCCGTGCCCGGCATCGGTCCCTGGACGGCGGAGTGCTATCTGCTTTTCGCCGCCGGCCATCCCGATGTCTTCCCCGCGCGCGATGTCGCGCTGCAGACGGCGGTCGGCCATGCGCTCGGCATCGACCCCCGTCCGCCGGAGAAAACACTGATTCGGCTGGCCGAATCATGGAGCCCGTGGCGAGGGGTCGCGTCGCGGCTTTTCTGGGCCTACTACCGCGAATTGAAGGGCAGGGACGCGGCGCCCCCTGTCGAAATGGCCAAAAAAGCATGAAAATCATGCGTTTTTGACGGTTTCGCCGAATGACAATCCGCTTCACATCCCTGTCATGTCGGGCTTACAGTATCCGCGCCGTTCGGCTACAGCGCCGCGCATCCGGTTGGATGTGCTAAAACGCTGTAGGACTTTTGAAGCGGCGCATGATCCTTTCCGAAAATCATACGATTTTCGGGGTCATGCGCTGAACCAAGGAGGCCAACAACGTGACGGTTGCCGTATCTCCGGATGGGCTTCCAGCGCTGGTGCTGAATGCGGACTACCGTCCGCTCAGCTATTATCCCCTGTCGCTCTGGTCGTGGCAGGACGCCATCAAGGCCGTCTTCCTCGACCGGGTCAACATCGTCGCCGAATACGAGCACGCGGTCTCCTCGCCGACCTTCTCGATGAAGCTGCCGAGCGTGGTGAGCCTGAAGGCCTATGTGAAGCCGTCGCGGCATCCGGCCTTCACCCGCTTCAACGTCTTCCTGCGCGACCGCTTCCAGTGCCAGTATTGCGGCACCCCCGAGGATCTCACCTTCGACCATGTCATCCCGCGCCATCGCGGCGGGGCGACGACCTGGGAGAATGTCGTCGCCGCCTGCTCGCCCTGCAATCTCAGGAAGGGCGGCATGATGCCGGCGCAGGCCAAGATGTGGCCGCTGCAGAAGCCCTATCAGCCGACCGTGCACGACCTGCACAACAACGGCCGCCTGTTCCCGCCCAACCATCTGCATGAAAGCTGGATGGATTATCTCTACTGGGATGTCGAACTGGAGCCGTAGAGTTCGGCACAAATCCGCCATGCTGGCCGCCTGGCGCAGCTTTCTGCGCTTCCGGCCTTCGCCGGTCGAAGCACCAGTGGGAGGTGGTCGTGGTGGTTAAGGGCTACGGCCGGCGTGGGCCGGTGCTCATGGACTTGCCAGGCCGCGATTGTCTGACACTCCCAGATATCGGACCAGTTCGGCGTGTTCACTTATCAGCGGCTTCGCGTTTAACGACCGGCTTCCCCCACTCCGTCGCTGCTTCGCAGCGCCACCTCTCCCCCCTTCGGAGGGAGAGGAAGGGAGCCTTTGGAGGAGCGCTGGCTAGAATAGGCTCGCGCCCTTCCTCTACCCCGTCGATCGGGGGAGAGGTGGCTCGGCGAAGCCGAGACGGAGTGGGGGTCGATCTGGCTCGGACGTCGAAAGCTGCGCCATCCGACTCAGCCTGCCGAATTCTTGCTCGAACTCTGCGTGGCGTCGCTCGATCGAATTGGCTCAGTCGCGCGAGAGCGCGCTGCGGAAGGCGACGGCGGCCAGGATAAGGCTGGCGATGGCGTTCCAGCCGGCGAGCGACAGGCCGAGGATGCGAAGCGCGGCCTTGTCGCAGGAGGGCGGCACGAATTTGTCGAGCGCGTCGAGCACGCCTTTGCCACCGGTGTCGACCGGGCCGGCGCCGGCCGTGCAGTCGGCAGGACCCGGCCACCAGGCCCATTCGACGCCGGAATGGTAAACGCCGAGATAGAGGCCGTAGAGCATCAGCAGGCCGCCGATCACCAGCAGGGCGCGCGTCACCCAGGCCGGCGCGCGCAGCATTGAAGCAATCACCGCCACCAGCATCAGCGGCGCGCCGATGTAGTAAGGGGTGCGCTGCTCCAGGCAGAGATGGCAGGGGATATAGCCGCCTATGTACTGGAAGGCGAGCGCCGAGCCGACGGTCGCAGCCATGGCGACGGCGAGAAACAGCGCCGCGCGGGTCCGCTGGCGTCCGGTGTCGGCATTCATGGTCGCTGTCATCGAAGGGTCCGTTCGCTTGGCTTTATCCGTGGGCGTATCTGACCGCGATATAGAGCAAAATAAGGGCAGCGGCGCCGGCGCTGACGATCATACCCAGGCGCTTTTCGATGAACTCCTTGATCGACTCGCCGTAGCGGCGCAGCAGCCAGGCAAGCAGCAGGAAACGGGCGCCGCGCGCCACGATGGCAAGCCCGATGAAGAGCATGAGGTTGACGCCGATGACGCCGGACAGGATCGTCACCACCTTGATCGGCGGCAAATGCGCGGCGCCTGAGGTAACCAGCATCAGGATAATGAAGCCGACGCCGGATGAGAGGCGCAACTGCTCGAACTCGTCATACTTGCCATAGAATTCAAGGATCGGCTTGGCGACCGCCTCATAGGCATAGTGGCCGATGAACCAGCCGGCGATGCCGCCCAGCACCGAGGCGACCGTTGCGATCAGCGCGTAACGATAGGCGCGGTCGGGCCGCGACAGCGCCATCGGCAGATAGAGCACGTCGGCCGGCACAAGGAAGACAGAGCTTTCGACGAAAGCGATGAAGGCCAGCCACCATTCGGCGGATTTGCGCGCCGCCAGCGACAGGGTCCAGTCGTAAAGTCCGCGAAGCATCGGCTCTCCTAATGAATGCCACCCCGAGGCGCTTGCGGTTTTTGGGCGACGACAGGCAGGAAGACAAGGACCCAAAGCGCCGCAGCAAGGGTTTCGGCGCAGGTACGCCGTCTGTCTAGAAAGATTTTCCGCGCCGCACAATGGCGGCGCCACCATGAAACCGAAAAGCTGTGGCAGGGGCACCGGCGGGTTTGTCAAATCCGCAACAGGCCAGTTGACGAAAGCCCGTCCAACCGTATAGTCCGCGCCCATCCAGGCCGCCCGGCCTGAGCCCCTATGGCGGAATTGGTAGACGCGCTCGACTCAAAATCGAGTTCCGCAAGGAGTGCTGGTTCGATCCCGGCTAGGGGCACCATCCTTCGCTCCAATCCACCCCGAAGGTCCGCCGCGATAGCTGGCAGGATGCCCGAGACCACGAAGGCGTCGGTGCCGATGGCAAAGTTTCCCCACCGTTAGCAACCGGACACGCCGATCGAAAGCCCGAGCGCCTGCGGCGGCGTTGCAGTTTGCAGGCGTGCTCATCACGGCGGCTTTGCGATTTGCCTCACACGGAGCCGATCTCGATGACGATCTTGCCGACGTTGCTTCTGTCAATGAGCTGGTCCTGCGCCGCGGCGGCGTTCTCAAGCGAATAGACGCCCGAGATCTGCGGCGTAAGCCAACCTTCGCGGATCGCCTGCCAGACGGCCGCAGCACGCATGCGCCGCTCCTTTGGATCGGCGATGTAGTCGAAGAGATCGCACCCGTGGATCGCGCGCGACCTATGGATCAGGTGGTGGACGTTGACCGGATCGGCTTCGCCGCTGACAAGTCCATAGGTGACAATATTCCCGCGCGTCGCGACGAGTTCGAGATCGCCGGCCAACGTCGTTTTGCCGATGCCATCGATGATGAGATCGACGCCTCTACCGTTGGTGACGTCACGGCCGATCGCGACAAAATCGTCCCTGGTGTAGTCAATGACGTAGTCGGCGCCGAGCCTCTTGACCACGTCGACCTTGCTGGTGCTGCAGGTGCCGATCACGGTGGCGCCAAGGTGCTTCGCCCACTGCACGAGGTTGCGACCCATCCCACCAGCGGCAGCGTGAACCAACACCGTCGTGCCCGGCCGCACGGGCCTGATCTCATTGAGCATATAGTGCGTCGTCATGCCTTGCGCAGTCATAGCAGCCGCTATCTCAAATGAGATGTCGTCGGGGAGCGGCACGACTTTGTCAGCCTCGATTGCGATAAGCTCGCTATAGGCGCGCTCAAGACCGGCGCTCTCGTTTTGCATATGGGCGACGCGATCGCCGATCTTGAAATCCCGGACTGACGAACCGATCGCCACAACCATGCCCGCGCCCTCGGTGCCGGGCACAAAAGGAGTGGGCACGGCCGGAAAGGGATACCAGCCGCGCCGCATGGCAATGTCGATGAAGTTCACGCCAGCATAGTGGTTGGCGATGATGACTTGGTCGGAAGCCGGAGTCGGTTCGGTTCTGTCGACCAGAGCCAGCACGTCCGATTCGCCGTAGGCGGTCACCTCAACTACTTTCATGATCTGATCCTCGTCTCGAGCGGTAGGGCAAGACTTGCGCGCTCCATGTCCCCGAGATAAACGCGGAGCGCTCATTTGCCCAATCGATGACACTCCTTATGGGAATCGATCACGCTAATCTCGCTCGGCTCGACCTCAACCTCTTGGTGGCGCTTGACGCGTTGCTGTCGGAGAGGAGCGTGACACGCGCCGCGGCGCGGGTGGGACTGGGACAGTCGGCGATGAGTTACAACCTCGCGCGCCTGCGTGCGTTGTTTCGTGACGAACTGCTGGTGCGCAGTGCCGATGGAATGCGTCCGACCCCGAAGGCGCTGGCTCTGGCCACACCGGTACGCGCGGTGCTGACCGGCGTGGCGGCGATCGTCCTCGAACAACCGGGCTTCGAGCCTGCTACGGCGGAGCGCCGCTTCCGTATTGCTGTCCCCGACAGCCTGGAAAGCACGCTGCTGCCGCGCCTGTTGGGCGCGCTTGCTGCGGAGGCGCCCGGCATCGCGGTGCAGGTGCGTTCAACAGACCGCTTTGCGGTGCTCGACTTGCTGGACCGAGGCGAACTCGACCTCGGTATCGGCGTGTTTACGGAAGGAGATACGACCCACAAGCGGCGCGTCTTATATCTTGAAGGCTACCTGTGCCTTTATCCGCCGGACTTGGTTCAGGTGTCCGCACCGATCACCCTGAACGAATACGTATCGCTGCCGCATGTGCTGGCGTCGTCGCGGGAGGATCCTCGCGGCGTCGTCGACGATGCACTAGCACTGCTTGGGCAACGCCGACGCGTGTTACTGTCCACGCCGCATTTCCTTGCCATTCCCCACCTTCTGCGGCCGGTGGGCGCGATTGCGACCCTGCCGGCAGCGCTGGCTCAGAGCTTCGTGCAGCAGTTCCAATTGGCGACCAGCAACCTGCCGTTTGACCTGCCGAGCTTCCAGGTGTCGATGCTCTGGCATGCCTCGTACGACCGCGATGCTGCGCATCGATGGCTGCGGGAGAAGATCGCTCGTGTGGTCTCGGCCTCAGCATGAGCAGCCATCAATTCCATTTGGCTAAACCACCGAATCATGAACGGAGACGAGCGGTTCACCAACATTCCGCAGCTCCAGAGCGGGAACAAGTGTGGGCAGGAGGGGGTGCAAGGTCCCGAGCACGCTACCGCATATTCCCCGTATGCCCCTGCGAATACCGCCCGGGTTGCGGCCAGACGGTGAGGCCATGCGGTTCCACACCAACGCGGATCTTGGTCACGGCGCCGCTCGCCGTGTCGATCATGTAGACCTCGCTGTCGAAGCGGCCCGAGAGCCAGAGCTGCTTGCCGTCGGCGCTGACATTGCCCATGTCGGGGCTGCCGCCTTCGGGGATCGGCCATTGGGCGACGACCGAGCGCGTGGCGAAGTCGATCACCGTCACGCTGCCCGGCCCGTCGGCGCGGCCCTGCTCCATCTTGTGCGAGCCGCGGTTCGAGACGTAGAGCCGCTTGCCGTCGCGGCTGACGACGAAGCCATGCGCGCCTATGCCCGTCGCGACGAAGCCGATCTCCTTGAAGCTGTCGCCGTCGATGAGGAAGACGCCGTCATTCATCATGTCGGCGACGTAGAAGATCTTGCCGTCGGGCGACAGCCTTATGTCCTGCGGCATGCCCATCTTCGACAGGTCGAGATGGCCGAGCACCTTCTGGTTCTTCAGGTCGATCTTTGCCAGCCCGCCGTCGCCATACTCGCAGGTGAAGATCGCATAGGAATTGTCGGCCGAGAAATCGGCGTGGTTGATGCCGGGGCAGGTCGGCGCCGGGATGATCGATTTCAGGGCCATGGTCCGCGGATCGCGCAGGTCGAGCTGCCTCAGCGCCTCGTCGACGATGATGGCGGCGCTGCCGTCCGGCATGAAATACATGTTGTAGGGGTCGTCGACCTGCACCTGCTTGCCGGGTTTGGCGGTCGTCGGGTCGATCGGCGTCAGGCTGCCGTTCTTGCCGGTGCCGTTGTTGGCCACCCAGAGCGTCTTCAGGTCCCAGGAGGGAACGACATGCTGCGGCTTGCTGCCGACCGGGAACCTTTCGACCTCCTTGAGCGTCACCATGTCGATCACAGAGACGCTGTTCGAGGAGCGGTTCGGCACATAGACGCGCGGCAGCGCGCCGGCCGTGGCGGCGTCGAGATGGCCGGCGGTGGTATGGCTGTAGATGTTGACGGGCGGCGGCGGAGGCTCGCTGCAATCCTCGGGGCAGGAGCCTGCGAAGGCGGTTGTCGGCAGTGGGGCGAGCAGCAGGCCAAGCAGCGTGATTGGCGGACCGACATGGCGCAGGAAGGTTCTGATCATCTGGATTGCTTTTCGAGGAAGGCGGACCGGATCGGCCCGCCGCATGCCATAGCCTGTGCAGCGCTCTCCATCTAGCGCCTTTTCAAGAGGCTCCGCATGCGGTTGCGCAGGATGCGCGCCATGTTGCGGGTCTCGCGATAGAGGTGCAATTGCGAGGCTGCCTGGCGGGCGAGGCGGTCGGCGTCCGGCGTCAGACCCACGACCAGCGTGCCCATCGGCTTGCGCTCGCTCCACAGCCGGCTCATCACCGGATGGTCGGGCACCGCGCAGGAATCGGTCATGACGATGTTGGGGTCGTCGAGGTGCTGTTTCGTCACCTCGATCATCAGAAGCGTGCCCGGCGAATAGGCTGAGAGCGCCTCGTCATAGGCGGTTTTCCAGGTGTAGGCGACGCCCGCCTCGACGAAGACCACCAGGCAGGCGATGGTGCGGCCGTCGAGCTTCAACGAATGGATGCGGCACATGTCGTGCTCTGCCAGCCGGTGCACGGCCTCGCGGGCGAAGGCGGCGCGGTAGCGGTCGATCGCCATGGCGGTGCGCTCGCGGCCCTTCCAGCCCGCGGCCTCCAGAGTCAGGAAGCTCTCGATGGCGTGGCGGATCTCGTCCGGCCCGCGCGCCACGACATGCTCGAGCCTGCCAAGGTCGGCAAGACGCCGCTTCAGGCGGCGGAATTCGCGATAGTGATGCGAGCGCAGCGATGCCTTGAGATAGTCGTCGCCATCGGCATCGCTCTCCAGCACCGGGCGCTCGGCCTTGCCGGTGACGACCAGGGTCAGGCCGCGGCTGTCGGCAAAGGAGGTGAGCAGGCTCGCCACCGGGCCGTCCAGCCTCATGTCGGGCAGCACAAAGACCTTCGGCAGCTTGAGATGCGGCCTCGACAGCATCGAGAAGAAATCCTCGATGACGCCGACCGGGTCGTCGCGATCGACCAGCGGCGCGCCGAGCGGGCCGAACGGGCTCGACCATGTGCGCATGACCGGGACGCCGAGCGGGATCGCCGGCCGCTCGACCGAGAACGGCACCAGAAGCCGCAGCCGGTTGCGGAACTCGTCGCCGTCGCGGATGACAGCCAGCCGCACCTCGCGGTCCTCGAGCCTCGGCATGGCGGGGGCCAGGAAGCGGGGGTTGAAGAACACGTTGGGTTCGATCGCGCGGGCGCTGAGATAATCGAGCTCCTCGACGAGATCGAAGCCTGCGGAGGCCGGATAGATCGCGAGCCTGCGCTCCGGCCTGTTGTTGGCGAACAGCTCGATATGGGCAGGGTCCGCCTCCCTGGCGAGGCCCGCAAGGCCCGACACCATGGCGCCGGCCGGGCCGCCGCTGGTCTCCTCGAGCAACGGAACGGCGGCCATCAGGCGACTTCCTTCTTTGCAGGCACGAAAATCGCCATGACGATGCCGAGCTTGCGCCAGACGGTGAAAGACAGCGCGCTGGCCTCGAAGATCATGGCGAGGCTGGTGGCGACCGCCGCGCCCCAGAGGCC
>NZ_RZSL01000990.1:0-1378 GCF_003997355.1 Mesorhizobium sp. M1E.F.Ca.ET.041.01.1.1
GCCCTTCACCATCCCCCCACCTCGTTGTATCCTCTCCTCGGCTTTGGGGAGACATCGCATGCGCTCCACTTCGGACACCGCCGCCGCGATCGGCCTCGCCATCGGCGGCGCGTTGGGCATGGCGGGCACTTTCGTTGCGAGCGATGCGCTGCGCGAGATGCTCTGGACCATCGACGGCGTGGCGATCGTCGTGGCAGTGGCGCTGCTCGTGATGAAATACCAGCGGCTCGGCAATGATCTCGTCGCGGCCGGCTTCCTCACCTTCCTCGCCGGCGAAAGCCTGCTTCTGGCCGGCAATGCGGCAGGCCTGCAGGCCAGCGTGCCGTCCTATGTCGGCGGCATTTCGCTCTGGGCGGCGGGGCTGGTCATGGTCAGTGCGCCGAACACTTTCGCACTCTGGATGCGGCTCACCGCTTTCGTGTCGGCCCTGCTCTTCGTCGTCTCGGCGGCGATGATCCTGTGGGGCGCGCCGCTTCTGCCCACCTCCTCGCCGCTGCCCGCCGCCGGCTATCCGTTCCTGGTCCTCACCTTCATCGGTTGGATCTGGACGCTGCTGAAGTCGGAACGGTGAGCGAGGCGGAAATGGCCGCGCCGCTCGAAATCCGCAACAGCGCCACAGGAAAGATCGTCCCGGCGCTCGGGTCGTTCCTGATGGCGGCGATCTTCGGCTTCTACGTGGTCAAGGGGCTGTCCATGGGCGCGCCGGGCGGCGGCGTCACCATGGTGGCGCTGCTGACGCTCGGCTTTGCCGGGCTCGGGCTTTTCATCGCGCGCGGCGCCTTCGACACGCGGGTCCAGGTGGCGCTCGATGAAAACGGCTTCCGCGACCGCCGCGCCGGTGACGTGCTGGTGCCCTGGAAAAAGGTGAAGAGCGTGCGTCTCGCCGCCGGCCGGGGCGCGGCGATGCTCAATTTCGATCTCACCGAGGTGCCGCCCGACGAGATCAGATATGCGCCCGCCAACCTGTTCGGCCTGCTGCCCTTCGGCAGGACCACCGTGCACATGGAGGTCTCCTCGCTCGACATGAGCGGCGAGGAGATGGTGGAGGCGGTGCGGAAGTTCGCGCCGCATGTGGAGGTGAGGCGCTGACCCTTCCTTCCCCCCTTGTGGGGGAAGGTGGATCGGCGCGCAGCGCCGAGACGGATGAGGGGTGTTGGAAGAAACGAGGCGCTGGCGATTTCCACCAGCGCAATTGGTGATGGACGTCGCCGCCAAGCTGGAGCACCCCTCATCCGTCCGAGCTTCGCTCGGCCACCTTCTCCCACAAGGGGCTAGCGTGCGCACACATTTGCTTCGTGCTGTGGTCAAGCGTGAAGAGGCGCCGTCGGAAAATGGCTTGAAGCGGTTGAATTGTATGTGATTCTGTAGCCGCCATTGT
>NZ_RZSL01000991.1:0-1375 GCF_003997355.1 Mesorhizobium sp. M1E.F.Ca.ET.041.01.1.1
CGAGCAGCAAGAGGCGCGGTTCGGCGACCAGCGCGCGGGCAAGCTCGACCCGCTTCTGCAGGCCATAGGACAAGGTGCCGGCGAGCCGGTCGCGCACGTCGGTCAGATGCAGGAATTCGAGGATCTGATCGGCGCGGCCGCGTTGCTCGACCTGCTCGCGGCGCGAGCGGCCGACGCCTAGGATCTGACCGGCGAAATTCGACCTCGAGCGGTAAGCGAGACCGGACGCGACATTGTCGAGAACGTTGAGACCCTTGAACAAGGCGAGGTTCTGGAAGGTACGGGCGACTCCGAGGCGCGCCAGTTGTTGGGTCGGGACCTGCGCATATCGCGCGCCGTTGAGGCGCACATTCCCACGATCCGCCCGGTAAACACCGCTGATGACATTGATCAGCGAGCTCTTGCCGGCGCCGTTCGGCCCGATGATGGCGCGTATCTCGCCGGGCCGAACGGACAGGTCCACATCCGCCAGCGCCACTACGCCGCCGAAGGAAAGACCTATGCCTTCGAGGGAAAGAAGCAGCGCGGCCCCTTCCGCGACCGCCTGTTCAGACTTGACCGCCTGTTCAGACTTATCGTCGTGAACCTGCCGTTGGGCCCCCGGCAGCCCTTGCGCGAAGATTTCCGGCGCATAGACCGAAGCCTCGATCGACCCGAAGGCATGGTTGGATATCGGCATTCCAATCGTCCCCAACTGTAGCGAAGGCACGCACGGGCCCGGCCGCACGCTCGATGGAGCGTTCGGTTCATCATCGTCGGCTGGCCAGACGATCTCCGGCTAGCGGCCGGCGTTGCTATTCGGCGGCCAAGGCCGCCGCCGCCTCTGCGTTTTCCAGCTCGCGCACGAGCGGGATGACGTGCCTGCCGAAATTCTCGACCTCTTCCTGGAAGTGCAGGAAGCCAAGCAGGATGAGATCGGCGCCGGCGCGCTTCAGATCGACGATACGCTCGGCGACCTGTTTCGGCGTACCGATCAGGTTCGAGCGGAAGCCGTCATTGTACTGCACCAGGTCGTCGAAGGACGACTTCGCCCAATTGCCCTCACCTTCCGGCGAAGCCTTGCCGGCGTTCTTGACCTCGTGGCCGAAGGCATTGACCGCTTCCGGATTGGCCTTGGCGATAATCTCGGCAAGCACCGCCTTTGCCTCATCCTCGTTCTCGCGCACGATGGCGAAGGCATTGACGCCGACCTTGACCGAGTGGTTGTTGGCCTTCGCTTTCGCCTGGATGTCGTCTACCTGCTTGGCGATCTCGGCCGGAGTGTTGCCGTTGGTGAAGTACCAGTCGGAAACGCGTGAGGCCATGTCGCGCGCCGCACGCGACGAGCCGCCCTGGAAGATCTCGGGCAGCGGCTGCGGCGGCTTCGGCTTCAGCG
>NZ_RZSL01000992.1:0-1370 GCF_003997355.1 Mesorhizobium sp. M1E.F.Ca.ET.041.01.1.1
ATGTGCCGGGCGCTCGGCGTCTCGCGATCTCGCCTCTATCAGTTGTTCGAACCGAGTGGTGGTGTTCTCCATTACATTCAAAGTCGCCGACTTTTGGCGGCCCATCTTGCGCTTAGCGATCCGGCGGACAGCCGGCGCATTGTTGAAATTGCGGAAGCCTTCGGGTTCAGTTCGGCGGCAAACTTCAGCCGGGCGTTCAGCAAGGAATTCGGTTACAGCCCCCGGGAAGGCCGCAGGACCATGGTATTGCCGCACCCGGCTCACTCTGTTTCGCCTGGCGAGCACGAGAAGGCCTCCTCCTTTGAGGATTGGCTCAAGGCGCTTGGACGCTGAGCAGGCCGTCGGCGTCGGTCGAGATCGGCGACGTTTTCATCAGAATGCGGCCCGGAGTTCTGCTGCGTGCCGGGTGGCAATCCCGTAACTGGGCACGGCGACTGCGTGGGCTGACGGCACCCCAAATAGCACAAGCCCTGGGAGAGATGCCGCGCCGATATCGAGATATGTACGCCGGGATAAGTATTTGGATGGGCAGCTAACGACAATGCGACCTCATTCGTAGATGTTTGCGATGACTTAGCGGGGGCTCGGCACAGGCGGCAGGTTTCCAAGTTGGGGGGAATATCGCACCGCCTGTGCCGATCGCGCCACCGCTGTCCGTCAAAGATGGTGGCGTAATCGAGGTTAGCGTGCCGGGGCGGCCGGCTGGCGTTCATTCCGTCGCAGAATGGCTTAGTGGGGGCCCGATGGCTTAGTGGGGGGCTCGGCACAGGCGGCAGGTGTCCGAGTTGGGGGACATCGGATCGCCTGTGCCGCTCGCGCCACCGCTATCCGTCAAAGATGGTGGCGTAGTTGGGTAAGCGTGACAAGGTGGACGGCGACCGGCTGGAATTCATTCCGCCGCAGATGCCAACTCTTGTCGAGCGGCCGCCCCAAGATGAGGGGTGGGTTCACGAGGCCGAACTCGACGGCTACCGGACGCAGATCATCATCGATACGGGCGGCGTGCGTCTCTACAACAAGAACGGCCGTGACTGGACGACAAAATACTGGCCCATCGCGCTGGCGGTCGAACTGCCATGCCGGGCCGCCATCCTCGACGGCGAGGTGATTGTGTCAGGCGTGCGGGGTGCGCCCGATTCCCCTGGGCTGGAAGCCGCGATCTGGAACGAGCCGAACCGGCTGGTGTTCGTCGCATTCGACATCCTCCATCTCGACGGTCGCAATCTTGCCTCCTTGCCCTTGCTGCAGCGCAAGCGGGCGCTGCGGCAATTGGTTCAGCCTGGCGCCGGCAAGATCCAATACTGTGAGCATTTTGAGGGCGACGCGCTGGCGCTCTTTCGCGCCATCGCGAAAATCGGGCTCAATGGCGT
>NZ_RZSL01000993.1:0-1368 GCF_003997355.1 Mesorhizobium sp. M1E.F.Ca.ET.041.01.1.1
CTGCGCCGAGCTCGACCAGACGATCGAACAGGCGTCGGCTGGCCCAGCGTGACAGGTTCTGGGTGGTCAGCGTTCCCGGCACCGCATCATCGCCGACAAGGCGGTCGACGACGTCGCTGGCCGCCCTGGATCGCAGCTTCGGCGTGACCGCCCGCAGCCGTTCGGCGTGTGTTGCCATGTCCGCCGCCAGCCGGCAGGCCCCGGCCGCGCCAAGGGCCGCGGTAATGAAGACAGCCTGCCCGAACGCATCGCTGTCCGGGCGGGCGCGCCGGCCCTCCGGCCCCGGCCGCAGCAGCGGCGCGTGGATCTGAGTGGTCATGATGGGCACGGCGTGACGCCAGCCCATGCGCCAGGACAGCGCGCAATCGGCCAGCCACCAGGCCAGGATTTCGGCTTTCGGGTCTTCCCGCATGACAGCAGCGGCCGCGCGCGCGGCGACGACGGGGGCCGGCGCGCCGCTGCACACCTCATCGCGCGTAACGTCGATCACGTGACCAAAGCCGTCCGACCAGCCGACGCCGAGCAGAGCGGCAACCGCCTGCATCTCCTCGACGCTAGGGGGCAGGGAGCGGCCGGCGAGACGCCGCCACGCGGCAAGCACATTGCCGGCAGGCCCCGGCGCGTCGCCGGGCTGGCGCAGCAACCAGGCGTCGCGCAATGTCGCCTCATCCTCGCTGCGGCCGACCAGCTTCATGCAGGCGCTTGCTGCTTTCAGCGCCAGGCGATGCCGCCACGCGCCGCTCCATTCGGGCTCGGCCTGCACGAGATTGTCGAGTGCATTCAACGCGCTGCCGGCCATGAAGGCGCCCTCGACCGAATCCTCGATACGGACGCGCGGCGTCGCCCATTCCGGCACGTGCGGAATCGGAGAGGAAACTTGCGATGCGGGTGCGGGCTGCCGACTCATCGCGAACAGCGTAAACGGCATGTGCGGTTTATGCGAGTGTTTTCGGCATTATCCGCACCGCCTGTCGATCTTGTTTTATGTCCAGTAAGATTCCATTACCGGACGTATTCTGATAGGCTCGCAAATCATGGAAAATCCCCCACAAAAACCCTCCAAACACGATCTCCCGGCTGATGATCCGCTTGAGGGCGATATGCCCGACATCGTCGATCTCGTCATGGAGATGGGTCGGGCGGAGGCCCGCGTCCCGGCGCATGTCGAGGAGCTGGTCGAGACCGCCCGGGAGTATGCCGACAACGCCAGCTCGGAGAGCACCCGCGACGCCTACGCCAAGGATTGGAAGCATTTTTCGTCCTGGTGCCGGCGCACCGGCTTCGACCCCCTGCCCCCGGATTCCAAGGTGATCGGGCTCTATATCAGCGCCTGCGCCGCCGGCGGCGCCAAGCTCGGCGCTCCGGCGC
>NZ_RZSL01000994.1:0-1367 GCF_003997355.1 Mesorhizobium sp. M1E.F.Ca.ET.041.01.1.1
CTGACCGAAGCGCGCGCAGATGTGCAATCTGGTGGATGGATGGGCGGATTTCAAACGAAAGCGGGCGGGCTCCGAAACCCCCGCCCCGGAGCCCACCTTGGAGTGGCTGACGCATGCCGGCACAGCCTCCTCCGACGCCTTGCCAGCGTCGATCCGCCGATCGGCCGCCCGGCACGACGACGCATTAGCATGCCCTAACGTCAGCCTGTGTGAAGTGGTTCACAATGCCTGCACATGATGATCGCCGCGGCGCCGATGACTGCTGGAAATCGCCAGCCTTTCCAAGCCTAGCCTTCCGGGCCTAGCCTTCCCAGGCGACCGGAACCATGCCCAGCCGCTCGTACAGCCTGAAGGCGGCGGCGTTCTTGACCGTGTTGGTCTTGAGATCGACACGGGCGGCGCCCCTGTCGCGGAAGGTCACGAACACATGCCGCATCAGCGCTTCGCCGATACCATGCCCTCTGGAGTCCGGGTGAACGGCGAGATCCCTGACGAAGCCGGACGTCCGGCAAAGGGCCGCGCCCGCCAGCAGCCCCTTGCCGTCGATGACGAGGAAAAAGAGATCAGGATCGAACTCCGCATTGCCGAGGATGCGCGGCCACCAGTCCTCGAACGGCCCGTCGGTGCCGTCGTCGAACACCTCTTCCAGCAGCGCATGCACGGCCTGCGCATCCCTGTGCTCGAACGGGCGCATGATGAAACCGTCCGGCCAATGCGGCGCGGTCAGCGCATCGTCGAGCAACTTGCGAAGGCGAATGTCGTTGGGCGCCGCGGGGCGAGGACCTGGATTTTCATGCATGGCCAAAACCGCTACTTTTTTGGGCGACATGCGCTGAGGTTGCAACCTCAGGCGTCGGGCGGCAGCCGATGCCGCCTGCGGTCGACGCCTAGGCCCGTCTCCTCGAGCAGGCCCTTGCGCTTGGCGTCGTAATAATAGCCGGTCTGGTAGAGCGTGTCGGCCCGCTTGGCGTTGCCGCCGGAGACCAGCCAGGCGCCGCGCAGATATTTGACCGCGTATTTGAGATTGGTCTCGGCGTCGAACAGACCGGTAGCCGGCCCGTCATAGCCCATGCCGCGCGCCGTGGCGTGCTTGATCTGCATCAGTCCCCAATGGCCGTGATTGTAGGCTTTCGGGTTGAACGTGCTCTCGCGGTTGACGACATAGCGCACCAGATCGACCGGCACTTCGTAGATCACCGAATATTTCTCGATCAGCCGCTCGATCTCGGCGCGTGGGCCCGTGGCGTGCTTTTCGGCCTGGCCCGGTTGCGCAAGCAGCGCCGGGTTCTGCGGCACCACATAGGCGACCTGCTGAACGCCGGGCATGGGGGCCACCTTTGCAGACTGGCCAGTGACCGGCATGGCAA
>NZ_RZSL01000995.1:0-1366 GCF_003997355.1 Mesorhizobium sp. M1E.F.Ca.ET.041.01.1.1
AGACCGGCCGCGGCGAGATGGCATGCCGGACAGCGCCGTGGTTGCCGGCAAAGATCGCCACAAGCGGCCGGTTCACGGCCGGCGGCGCGCGCCCGCTCCAGGCGGCGAGCCAGGCAGCAATATCCTCGACCCGGCCCAGCGAGGCTTTCGGCTTGTCGGTTTTGGCAAACAACATGCGGACGCGGGTTTCGGCGGCGGCGTCCGTCGGCGGCAGCGTCGCCAGGAGAGTGCGGAAATCATCGAAAGGCTTTGCGGTCATGTCGGATGCGGTCTCTTTGCGGGAACAGGCAGCGGCATAGCCGCCTTCACTGCCCGGCACAACCGCCCGCAATGCCGCGAAAGTGCCGGTTGACGGCGCATTGCGGAGGGCTTGCATTGGCTTCGCGGTTGCACCATGTGCAATGAACGCAAGAGAACAGCATGACCGCCATCGAATCTCCCTGCATACTCGTCTGTTCGATCGACATGAAAACCGGCTTTTGCTTCGGCTGCGGCCGCACGCGTGACGAAATCGCGAGCTGGCTCACGATGACGCCGGAAGTCCGCCGGGCGGTCATGACCGAGTTGCCGGCGCGGCTGGAGACGGTCGAACGCCGGCCTCGCCGCGAAACGCGGCGCGCCCGCATGGCGCGCGAGCGCGACATGTTGTGAGGAAGGGCTGGCCATGAACCGCCTGTTCTGGATCGTCATGCTGGTGATCGGCGCCGGCGTGATCCTGCTGATGATGAACGATTCCGCCGGCCGCACCTTCGGCATCGAGAACCACGATTTCAGCCGGCTGATCTGGGTTGGTGTGCTGGTGGCAGTGATCGGCGCGAGCCTTGTTCGCTCGGGCAGGCCGCTCGGTGACATGGCGCGCAATCTCGGCGTCTGGGCCGCGATCGTGCTGGCGCTGATCGCAGGTTACCAATATCGCTACGAACTGCAGGACGTTGCCAGCCGCGTCACGGCCGGCCTCGTTCCGGGGAGCCCCTTGGCGCTGGGCGTGGACAATGGACGTGCCACGGTCACGCTCGACAAGGCCGACAACGGCCATTTCGAGGCCCGGATCCTCGTCAACGGCGCGCCGGTGCGGACCGTGGTCGACACCGG
This sequence comes from Mesorhizobium sp. M1E.F.Ca.ET.041.01.1.1, assembly GCF_003997355.1. Taxonomy (NCBI): domain Bacteria; kingdom Pseudomonadati; phylum Pseudomonadota; class Alphaproteobacteria; order Hyphomicrobiales; family Phyllobacteriaceae; genus Mesorhizobium; species Mesorhizobium sp. M1E.F.Ca.ET.041.01.1.1. The sequence continues at coordinate 1,093 of NZ_RZSL01000995.1, forward strand.
CGCGACCAGCACGGTGCTGACGGCGGAGGACGCCCAGGCGGCCGGCTTCAACCCGGCGGCGCTCAGCTACACCGTGGACGTTTCGACCGCCAACGGCATGGCGCGCGCCGCTACCGTGAGGGCCAACGAGATGGCGATCGGCGGCATCGTGCGCAAGGACATGCCGGTCATGGTCGCGGCGCCCGGCATGCTCGAGCAAAGCCTGCTCGGCATGAATTTCATCAGTTCGCTGTCGGGTTTCGACGTGCGCGGCGACCGCATGGTGCTGCGCGAC
>NZ_RZSL01000996.1:0-1365 GCF_003997355.1 Mesorhizobium sp. M1E.F.Ca.ET.041.01.1.1
CAGCATCACGTTGAGGCCGATGTTCAGGGCAAGCGTCATGGCATAGACGGCGGCGCAGATGTTCTGGTTGCCGCTCATGGTGAGCAGGCTTTCGCAGGGGCCGACGGCGCCGCGCGCGACGACGCCGAAGACGAGCAGGAAAAGCAGCGGATAGCCGGCGGTGAATTCCGGGCCGAACAGCACCAGCATCGGCTCGCCGAGCGCCAGCACCAGCAGCGCCATCGCCAGCGACGGCCAGAAAGTCCAGGAGACCGTCTCGCGAGCGAAGGCGGCAAGCCGTTCCGGCTCGCCATGGGTGAACTGCGCGTAGCGCTGGGCGACGCCCGCCTTGACGGCGAAATAGACGAAATGCACCAGCGCCAGCGTCTTCACGGTAGCGAAATAGATTGCGACGTCATTGGGGTCGAGATAGGCGCCGACCATCAGCACGTCGGCATTGGTGAGCAGGAAGAAAAAGCTCTCGACCAGGAAGATCGGCAGCGAGACGAGGAACCACTGGCCGAAATGCACGGTCGTCGGGCCGGCCGGGATCTTCTTGTCCATGCGTGAGGTGACGCCTATCAACTGGCCGAGCGTCGTCACATAGGTGGCGGCGATCGAGGCGAAGATCGCGGTCTTGGCGTCCGGGGCGTAGTTCAGGGCGAGCATAAGCGCCATGAACACCAGGATCAGCACCGGCCGCACGAGATAGGTCGGCGACAGCGCGAACAGCGCCCATGAATTGGCGCGGGCCAGCCCCTGCAGAAGATCGCCCATCGCGATCATCGGCAGGCAGATGACGCCGAGGATGAAGGGAACGACATAGTAGTTCTCGATCCAGGGCGAGGCGAGCCAGACGCCGAGGGCGCCGAGGGCCGCAATCACCGTCGAGGCGACCAGCACGAACAGGCGGCTCGCGAGCACGATGCCGCGCAGCTCGGCGAGCATGCCGCGCTCGCGATATTCGGGAATGAAGCGGATGACCGAGGTGTGGAAGCCGAGGCAGGCAAGGTTGCCGACGATGACCATCGTCACCCAGACCAGCACGAAGATGCCGTATTCGAACGAGCCCATCCAGCGCGCCATCAGCACCTGGCTGATGAAGGCGATGACGGCGCTGACGATGCGGATGGAAAAGGCGATCAGCGACATGCGGCCGGCTTCGCCGCGTTCGTCGGCGGTGAACAGCACGGCATCGATGCGGCCAAGCAACGGCCGCATGCGCAGCGCTAAGCGCTGCGGCAGGAACCGCCCGGCAGTCGTCGCCGCGGAAAAGCGCACCCCGAATACTCTCCGTTTTCCGCCTCTTTCCAGCGGTCCCGTCTATCCGAAACACCTTAAGAAAGGGTGGGTGGAGTGCTCCCTTCTCCCCTTAGAGACGGAGAG
>NZ_RZSL01000997.1:0-1363 GCF_003997355.1 Mesorhizobium sp. M1E.F.Ca.ET.041.01.1.1
AGATCGCCTTCGCCAGCCGCCACCCAGCGCCACAGGGTCGAGGCGTTCGAGGTGACGCGCACCTCATGGCCGACGCGCGACAGCGCCTGGTTGAGCACGGTGCGGATGGCCGCATCGTCGTCGGCGACGAGAATATTGCCGCGAACGGTCATTTGCGGTCTCCTTCAGCTTCGTCGCCGGCGCCGGGCGCAGTCTCCTTCCAGGCCGGCATTAGGACGCGGAACGTGGTCCCGCGCGGCGTCGAATCGCATTCGATGATGCCGCCATGCTCACCGACGATCTTTGCAACCAGCGCCAGCCCAAGGCCGGAGCCGTTCGGCTTGGTGGTGATGAATGGGTCGAAGAGGATCGGCAGGATGTCCTCGGAAACGCCGGGCCCGTTGTCGTGCACGCAAAATTCCAGCGGCAGCGAGACACGGTCCTGCGTTCCGGGCACGGAAACGCGGATGCCGGGCCGGAAGGCGGTCGACAGCACGATCTCACCCTGCGGGTCGGCGCCGATCGCCTCGGCGGCATTCTTGACCAGGTTCAGGAACACCTGGATCAACTGGTCGCGATTGGCGAAGACCGGAGGAAGCGATGGATCATACTCTTCCAAAATCTTGATTCGCTTCGCAAAACCATTTTTGGCGATTGCCTTCACATGATCCAGCACGACATGGATGTTGACGGGGAAGCGCTCGATCGGCCGCTCGTCGGAAAACACCTCCATGCGGTCGACCAGCGAGACGATGCGGTCGGTCTCGTCGGTGATCAGCCTCGTCAGCGCGCGGTCCTCGTCGGAGGCCGACAGTTCGAGCAGTTGGGCGGCGCCGCGGATACCCGAAAGCGGGTTCTTGATCTCATGCGCCAGCATAGCCGCGAGGCCGGTGACGGAACGGGCGGCACCCCGGTGCGTCATCCGACGATCGATCTTGTCGGCCATCGACCGTTCCTGGAACATCACCACGACGGAACCTGGGAACTCCGGCACCGGCGCGACATAGAGATCGACCATCTTTTCGATGCCAAGGCGCGGCGAGGAGACGTCGACGCGGTATTCGTTGACCGGCGCGTGGCGCTCGCGCACCTGGTCGACCAGCGTCAGCAGCGGGCTGCCGAACGGCACCAGCTTGGACAAAGTGTTGCGCGCGAGCATGGTGGCGCTGGAGCGGAAGAAATCCTCGGCATCCGCATTGGCGAAAGTAATGAAGCCGTCGGCATCGACCATGATCACCGGGCGGCGGATGGTGTTCAGCACGATGTTGGCGGCATCCGCCATTTCGGTTGGCTGTGGAGCGCTCGCCTTCATGCCGCGCTCCGCATTTCGGTCAGCATGACAGGATCGGCAAGAGCCTTGCGCAGCCCTCGGATGACCTCCGTG
>NZ_RZSL01000998.1:0-1362 GCF_003997355.1 Mesorhizobium sp. M1E.F.Ca.ET.041.01.1.1
CCAGCGCGCGCGCCAGGATGTTGCGGCCCTTCGGACAGCTTGCCGACATGGCCGGCAATGATGCCGTCGAGTTCCGAGCGGCTTTCCGCCAGCTTCTGCAAGTCGGCTTCGAGCGCACGCTTGAGGATATCGCGGCCCTCGGCGAGCTTCTCCACCTGGCCGGAGACCAGGCCATCGATACCGGCGCGGCTCTCGGCGAGCTTGGCAAGATCCGCCTCGAGAGCACGCGTGAGCACATCACGGCCCTCCGAAAGCTTCTCGACCTGGGCTGCGACGAGGCCATCGATCGAGGCGCGGCTCTCGGCGAGCTTGGCGAGATCCGCCTCCAGGGCGCGCTTGAGGATGTCGCGGCCTTCGGCGAGCTTCTCGACCTGGCCGGCGACCAGGCCGTCGATGCTGGAGCGGCTCTCGGCGAGCTTGGCGAGATCGTCCTCCAAGGCCTTGGACAGCGCCGAGCGGTCCTGCGAGAGCCTGTCGGCGTGGGTCTGCATGAGGCCGCTGGCGTTGGCCATGTCGGCATCGAGGGCGCGTGAAAGCTCGGCGCGATGGTCGGTGATCTTTTGCGAATGATCGACGATGGCGCCCTGAATGGTGTTGAGGTCCGCTTCCAGCGCGCGCTTGAGGATGTCGCGGCCTTCCGCCAGCTTCTCGACCTGGCCGGCGACCAGGCCGTCGATGCTGGAGCGGCTCTCGGCCAACTTGGCCAAATCGTCCTCGAGCGACTTCGACAGCACCGCGCGGTCCTCGACAAGCCGGTTCTGGTGGTCGGAGATTGCGCCGCCGACCGTCTGCAGGTCGGCCTCCAGGGCCTTCGACAGTTGCGCCCGTTCCTCCTGCACCCTGTCGGAATGTCCCGCGATGGCACCCCTGATGGTATTGATGTCCGCTTCGAGGGCACGCTTGAGGATATCGCGCCCTTCGGCGAGCTTCTCGACCTGCCCGGCAACAAGACCGTCGATCGAGGCGCGGCTCTCGGCCAACTTGGCGAGGTCGGATTCCAGCGTCTGCGACAACAGGCTGCGGTCCTCGACGAGCTTGCCGGCATGGCTGTCGATCAGGCTGCGGATGCCGCTCAGGTCGCCTTCCAGCGCGCGGCTGAGTTCGCCCCTGTCTTCCGCGAGCTTGGCCGAATGGGTTTCGATCAGGTTCCTTATGCCGGAGATGTCGGTCTCGAGCGCCTTGGCGAGCACGGCGCGACCTTCGGCGATCTTCTCGACCTGGCCGGCGACCAGGCCATCGATCGAGGCTCGGCTGTCCTGCAGCTTGCCGAGATCGGCTTCCAGCGCGCGCGCCAGGATGTTGCGGCCCTCGGCCAGCTTGCCGACATGGCCGGCGACCATTTCGTCAATCATTGTACGGGCT
>NZ_RZSL01000999.1:0-1359 GCF_003997355.1 Mesorhizobium sp. M1E.F.Ca.ET.041.01.1.1
CCGCCACCCGTGCCGGAGACCGACCTCGGCGTGGCCGATTGTTTCGTCTGGCAAGCCGATCCCGGCCATCTGGAGCCGGTGCGCAAGGTCAACCGCGTCGATATCGGTCTGATCCGTGGCGTCGACCGGGTTCGCGACATCCTGCTCGACAACACCGAGCGCTTCGCTTCGGGCTTTGCGGCCAACAATGTGCTGCTCTGGGGCGCGCGCGGCATGGGCAAGTCGTCGCTGGTCAAGGCCGTGCACGCCAAGGTCAACGCCTCGGACAAGCTCGACCTCCCGCTCAAGCTGATCGAGATCCACCGCGAGGACATCGACACGCTGCCCAAGCTCATGGGCCTGCTGAAGGCGGCGCCCCATCGCTTCATCCTGTTTTGCGACGACCTGTCCTTCGACCACGACGACACCTCCTACAAGTCGCTGAAGGCGGCGCTCGAAGGCGGCGTCGAGGGCCGGCCGGCCAACGTCATCTTCTACGCCACGTCGAATAGACGGCATCTGCTGCCGCGCGACATGATCGACAATGAGCGCTCGACCGCCATCAACCCGTCGGAGGCAGTAGAGGAAAAGGTCTCGCTCTCGGACCGCTTCGGCCTGTGGCTCGGCTTCCACAAATGCTCGCAGGACGAATATCTCGACATGATCGACGGCTACGTCCGCTATCACGACCTGAAGATCGACGCCGAAACGCTGCGCGCCGAGGCGCTCGAATGGGCAACGACGCGCGGCAGCCGCTCCGGCCGCGTCGCCTGGCAGTTCACGCAGGATCTGGCCGGCCGGCTTGGCAAGCCGCTTAAGGATTGACCGCGACCATGATCCCGAACCGGAAGGTCAGCAAAGCAAAAATTGGAAGCCGGTTTTCGGACAAGATCATGGTCAAACAAGACAACTGAAAAAGCCCGCCCCTGGCGGAGCGGGCTGAAGACGGCGGGCCGGACTGGAGGTCAGGCGGCCCGCAATTGTTCTTGTTCTATTCGAGGTAGCCGGACGGGTCGACCGGGGCCGAATTCTTGCGCACTTCGAAGTGCAGCTTCGGCGAGTCGGTGGTGCCGCTCATGCCGGACAGCGCGATCTCCTGGCCGCGCTTGACCTTCTGGCCGCGCTGCACCTCGATCGAGCTGGCGTGACCGTAGACGGTGACCAGTCCGTTCTCGTGGCGCACCAAAACGGTATTGCCGAATTCCTTGAGGCCGTCGCCCGCATAGATGACGACGCCGTTCTCGGCCGCCTTGATCGGCGTTCCTTCCGGCACCGCGATGTCGACGCCATCCTTGCCGGAGCCGAAGCCGGAGATGACGCGCCCACGCACCGGCCAGCGCATCTTGCCGATGCCGGTCGCATCCGGCGCCACCGCATCGT
>NZ_RZSL01000099.1:0-15223 GCF_003997355.1 Mesorhizobium sp. M1E.F.Ca.ET.041.01.1.1
GTCCTCCGGTGGCGCGATCGTCACCGGCGCCGCCTATGACGCGATCGACGCCGACATGGTCGACATGGAGACCTTCGCCTGCCTGCGCGCCTGCCAGCTGTTCGGCGTGCCGCTGATCGGCCTGCGTGGCATTTCCGACGGCGCTGCCGATCTCAGGCATGTCGGCGACTGGACCGAATATCTGCACGTCATCGACGAGAAGCTGGCCGCGGCAATAGGTCTGCTCGAACAGGCGATCGGCGGCGGTCTGCTGGACGGCTGACTGCTGCCCGGATCAAGCAGCCAGGCGCTGCGGATCGCCAAAATCGATGCGTGAAATGCGTCCGCGGGAGGCGCCGGTCGCATCGACATAGTCGATCGCTCCCGGTGTGTGGTCCAGTTTCCACGCGCCGGCGGGACCGTCTTTCCACTCGACTTTGTAGCCGTCGTCCAGCAGCGTCCAAAGTCCGTGAAAGCGTGTGCCGTCCGGCAGGAGCATGTGCGCTCGATCGTCGGTTTCATAGTGGATGAAGGCGTTCTTGCCGCCCATGTCGATGACATGCGTGGTTCCGATCATGATAATCGCCAGCGTGTCCCTGTTCAGTATCGTCATTTGTCCCTGTCCCACGAGTTCGCTTTTCGAAAGAGTCTCGACGACGTGAATATCGTCAAGTATCTTGACTATATGGAGTTCGGATCAAGTGGTCAAGGAGCTTGACGAAAAGACCGATGCGCTGCCCGATCATGTCGGCTGGCGGCTATGGCAGGCGAGCCGTGCCTGGCAGGCGGAATTTGCCGCCGCCATGCGGGCGGCCGGCCACGTCTGGTTCAGCGAAGCGCGCGCCGGGCTGCTCGGGCACATCCCCCGCAACGGCACGCGCCAGTCGGCGCTGATCGAGCGCGCCGCCATCTCCAAGCAGGCGGTTCAGCAATTGCTCGACGGGCTGGAGGCGGAAGGCGTGCTGGAGCGGCTTCCCGACCCACGGGACGGCCGCGGCAAGCTTGTGCGCTATACAAACAAGGGTCTGGACGCCTTGCGCGACGGCGACCGCATCAAGCTTCAGATCGAGCGCGGCTACATGGATCGCATCGGCCGAGAGCGGTTCGCGGCGCTGATGGACGCCTTGCGGGCACTCGATGCAAGGCCGGGCGACCTGTTGGAAACGGTCGCCGGTGTTCACGATGGAACATCGGAATCGACGTGAGCGGCGCGACCTAGCGACCCATTGCGTCGACTCGTTTCTTTCTTTAAAGGCCCTCCATGACGACACATCCCGACACTGTTCTCATCATTGACTTCGGCAGCCAGGTCACGCAGCTGATTGCGCGGCGCGTGCGCGAAGCCGGGGTCTACTGCGAAATCGTGCCGTTCCAGTCTGCCGCCGAGGGCTTCCGCCGCATCCGGCCGAAAGCCGTCATCCTGTCGGGCAGCCCGCACTCGACCGTCGACATCGGTTCGCCCCGCGCGCCCGATGAGGTCTTTTCCGCCGGCATCCCGGTGCTCGGCATCTGCTATGGCGAGCAGACCATGTGCGCCCAGCTCGGCGGCAAGGTCGAGGCTGGCCACCACCGCGAGTTCGGCCGGGCTTTCCTGGAGATCGAGGACGACTGCGCGCTGTTCGACGGCGTCTGGGCCAAGGGTACGCGGCACCAGGTCTGGATGAGCCATGGCGACCGCGTCACCGCCATTCCCGATGGCTTCCAGGTGGTGGGCACGTCCACCGGGGCGCCCTTTGCCGCCATCGCCCACGAGGCGCGCCAGTTCTACGCCGTGCAATTCCATCCCGAAGTGGTCCATACCCCTGACGGCGCGAAGCTGCTGAGTAACTTCGTCCACCATATCGCCGGCCTCAGCACGGGCTGGACGATGGCCGCCTATCGCGAGCAGGCCGTCGAAGCGATCCGCAAGCAGGTCGGCAAGGGCAAGGTGATCTGCGCGCTGTCGGGCGGCGTCGATTCCTCGGTCGCCGCGCTGCTCATCCATGAGGCGGTCGGCGACCAGCTCACCTGCATCCTGGTCGACCACGGCCTGATGCGCAAGGACGAGGCGCAAAGCGTGGTGGAGATGTTCCGCCAGCACTACAACCTGCCGCTGATCCTGGTCGACGCTTCCGACCGCTTCATCACGGCGCTCGAAGGCGAGAGCGATCCCGAAAAGAAGCGCAAGACCATCGGCCGGCTGTTCATCGAGGTCTTCGAGGAAGAGGCCAAGAAGCTCGGCGGCGCCGATTTCCTGGCGCAGGGCACGCTCTATCCCGACGTCATCGAGAGCGTGTCCTTCTCCGGCGGTCCGTCGGTGACGATCAAGTCGCACCACAATGTCGGCGGCCTGCCCGAGCGCATGAACATGAAGCTGGTCGAGCCGCTGCGCGAATTGTTCAAGGACGAGGTGAGGGCGTTGGGCAAGGAACTCGGCCTGCCCGAGAGCTTCATCGGCCGTCACCCGTTCCCAGGTCCCGGCCTTGCCATACGCTGCCCGGGCGGCATCACCCGCGAGAAGCTGGAGATCCTGCGCGAGGCCGACGCCATCTATCTCGACGAGATCCGCAAGGCCGGCCTCTACGACGCCATCTGGCAGGCCTTCGCCGTGCTGCTTCCGGTGCAGACCGTCGGCGTCATGGGCGACGGCCGCACCTATGAGTTCGTCTGCGCGCTGCGCGCCGTGACGTCCGTCGACGGCATGACGGCCGACTTCTACCATTACGACATGAACTTCCTGGGTGCGGCCGCCACGCGCATCATCAACGAGGTGAAAGGCATCAACCGCGTCGTCTACGACGTGACGTCGAAGCCGCCCGGAACCATCGAGTGGGAATGATTTTGGGTCATTCGCGAACTATCGCGAACTATCGCTATCCCACTCTAAGTGGCTGATTTTAAAAGCATAAATCTTCAGCATCTATCACGGACTATCGCGTGCAAAAGGACCGCTCTGGCGGTCTTTTTGACGGTATCCGTTTTCTTGTCCAAGCGCCAAAATCGCAATACCGTCAGCCCAATTCGGCTGATGACGGTCTTTTTTCGGAAGCTAACACTCTGAATTCGTTAGGAAAAGCAGCGTTACAGCAGGCCGAATTTTGCCTGACGGTCTTTTAGACCGCAAATCGGTCGATTTCCGCTAGAAATGGAGGTCACCTTGCTGACGGACACGGCGCTTAAGCATCTGAAATCTAAGGTGAAAGATTACAAGGTCGCGGACCATGACGGTATGTATGTCCTGGTCAAAAGCTCGGGCGCGTTGACCTTCCGGTACGACTACCGAATGAACGGCAGTCGCGAGACCGTGTCGCTCGGACAATACGGGCCTGACGGCATAACCCTCGCCCGAGCCAGAGAATTGTGTCTGGATGCGCGTCGTATGGTGGGGGAGGGAATCTCACCTGCGCAGGAGAAGCAGCGACAGAAGCGCCGCCTGAAGGAAGCCAAGAGCTTCGGTGAATTCGGCGAGCGCTGGTTCAAGGAAGCGCGGATGGCCGACAGTACACGCGCCATGCGCCGGGCGATCTTCGACCGCGACATCGTTCCGACCTGGAGAAACCGGCTCCTCAAGGAGATTTCACCGGAAGACCTTCGGGGGCTCTGCAAGAAAGTGAAGGACCGAGGAGCACCGGCCACCGCCATCCACGTCCGCGATATCGTCAAGCAGATCTTCTCTTTCGCGATCCTGCATGGCGAGAAAGTGCCGAACCCGGCCGACGATGTTGGTCCGGCCTCGATCGCGACTTTCATGCCGAAAGACCGTGCCCTCTCGCCAACTGAAATCCGGATTATGCTGAAGCAGCTCGAGCACGTCCCGACGCTGCCCACGATCCGCCTTGGACTGCGGCTGATCCTTTTGACCATGGTTCGAAAGAGCGAATTGCAGGATGCGGTCTGGGATGAAGTCGATTTCGAGAATGCGGTGTGGAGCATTCCCAAAGCGCGCATGAAGCGCTCCAAGCCCCATAACGTTTATCTGTCACGGCAATCGGTCGACATCATGATCGCGCTCAAAACATGCGCTGGGAACTCACGCAACATTCTGCCGTCGCGCTACGACGCCGACGCGCCGATGTCCCGCGCCACCTTCAACCGCATTACCACCGCTGTCGTCGTGAGAGCCAATGAGCAGGGTCTGCCGTTGGAGCCGTTCACCGTGCATGATCTGCGCAGAACCGGATCGACCCTGCTCAACGAGTTGGGTTTCAATCGCGACTGGACCGAGAAATGCCTGGCCCACGAGGAGGGAAAATCCTCCCGAGGCGTCTACAATAAGGCTGAGTACGAGCTGCAACGCCGTCACATGCTCCAGGAATGGGCCGACGTTGTCGACCCATGGGTGGACGGTCGGACGCATCAGCCGACGCTTTATCCGCCGACCATGCAGTTGATCGCACCGGAAGCGAGGATCTAGTGAGTGAAGCACCTGTTGGGACCGGAACAGGCATCACTGCGAATGATTGTCGAACTGGCACTGACGTTGCCACTGTGCCCGATGATCGCTCGCTAGCGCCCACCGGTCCCGGCGCCCCGTCAATGACGAACAGGTCTTGTTTTCCGCTGGCGCACGTCGGGCGACGGAGCACGTTTGATCATCGCCGCATCCGAGGCTCGGCGTCGCTCATCGACCCAGGCCTCAACCTCTGCCAAATCCCAGACCACGCAGCGCGAAGTCAGATGGAAACGTCGAGGAAACTCACCGCGCCGCTCCTTCTCGACGCCGGACAGCCATTGCACCACTCGAAAATTGCTGAAGGCGCGTCCGAGAGGGCAAGGCCGGCCGATGGATATACGGCGCGCGCAATGCAGCTGCGTCTGTCGGCATTCAGCGCCGCGCGCGCCCTCAGTATCGCATCCATCAGAAACGCGCGGTGGGGCTCATGCAGGGAGATAGATCCTGTCGCCAGGGAAGATCAAGCTCGGATCCGCGATATGGTCCATGTTGAGCATAACCGTCGAGGCAACATCTGCTGCATAGGCCCGCGCGATGCGTGAAATCGTGTCGCCTTCCTGGGCAAGGACCGGAGCGAACCCTTCGCGCTCCAGTCTCGGATTGCCTCGTCCTTCAATGCCGAACGGCCAAGTCGGGTCATCTGCGCCGGGGTCTGCAGCGGCTATGCTGTGCAGATCGGTATAGCCGTTCTGGCCCGGCATCAAGGACGGGTCGAAAGGCATGTTGGCTATCTCCTGCATCACCTTGGCGAAGGCGAGGTCAGAAGGTCGGTTGCCGAGAAGCTCGCCGAGCCCCAGCGCCTTGCCCCAGGCCTCAACGGCTTGGCTGAGGTCCCTGTAGCCCTCCGTTGCCAGCCCGTACATGCTTGGACCCGTCTGTTTTTGTCCTTCGTCGGCCAATGTCTTCCACAGCATGATTGCGGTCGGAACCAGGATTCCCAATGAGATTGAGCTGTAGCGAATGGCCTTCTTGGTGCCAGGCGCGATGTTCATCGATTTTGGCGTCTGTTGGACCAGCACCCATCCGAAGCTGCTCCCGGCCTGGAGGAACGATCCGAGCGCAAGAGGATAGTTGCCTGCCATCAGATATTGGGCGCCGACGAGAATATTGCGGATGCCGCTGGCGATGCTGGTGTAATCTGCCAAAGTGTTGAGGCGCTTGCGGCGCGCCTCCAATGCAGCCAGCTGCTCCTCCTGTTCAGGCGTGCGTGGATAAGGATGGTCGGCCTTGTAGTCGGACAGCTCGCGCAGCGCCTTGAGATATTTCCACTGAACGATGGTTGCCGGCACCACGCCGGCTGGGTCGGCCAGGTAGCCGCCCCAACCGACAAACGAGTGCAGAAGCGAGCCGCCATGGGAAGGCATTCCCTTGCTCCCCCAGGCGAGGAGAACGTTGAAGGCGCCGCCGAAGGAACCGAGTTTGAACAGATATCCGCGCCAGGTGTCGGGGGCCATTGAGCTGCCCGGTTTTTTCTCGGCTGCCTTGTGATCGATCCGTTGCGGCTCCGATCCGCTCGGAAGGGCTTCCTTCAATGCCCCATACAGCGCCCGATAGGCTTCGCGGGCCTCTTTGGTGGCAAGAAGGCGATTGCGTAGTGGCCCTTCGCCATCGATATCCGCCAGAAGGTCGAACTTGCGCGACAGATCGGCCAGGATCTCCGCCGGTTTTTTCCCGGAATACTCCCCGCTCGGTTCCTCGCTCATTGCCGTGAGAATCCTTTTGATCTCCGGCACGGATTCCAGATTCTCCGGCAGCCAGTTCCGGATGACCTCTTCCGGCAGCGGAAGGTCGCGGATCTTGATGGTGGGCAATGTGTCCCGCATCGCCGGATCGAGCGTTTCCAGGGCAGCGCGGTATGCCGCGCCATGGTTGCCGACACGCTGCACCAGAGCTCGCAGATCTTCAGCCTCCTCCTCATTCAATGGCGCTGCGCCTTTTTTCTGGACTCGGTCCATGATCTTGTTGAGGCGGGTCATGGCTTTGTCGACCTCACCTTTGGCGGCGAGTTCGAAGACATCGATCATTCCATGGTTGTGGGTGTACCAGGCAAGTTTCGAAAGCGCCGAGCGGTAGTAGGCGGCCGTGCTTGCTCCCTGTCCGCTCATGGCGTTGTAGATGGTGGTGATGCCAGTGAGATGGCCGAAGGCTGCCGCCAGGACCCTGGCCGCCAGTATGTAGGCGGCGGCGCGTTTGACATTGAGAGCTGGAGGCCCCTTTGTCTCTGTCCCAGACGTCTCAGCTAGTTTGGGGGAGGACGCTTCCGGCGCCGGTTGCTCGGGCTGGTTCTGCTTTGGGTTGGTCTCGCCCGCGGGGTCGGTGGATGGGTCGGGCTCACCTGCTGGGTTGGGTGTGTGTTCGGAGGAAGCGCCGCGCACATAGGGGAGGACAACGGCCTCGCCTGTATCGGGGTCGCGCACGAGGATGTGGGTCTTGGACTGGTGACGTGGATCGTCGCCGCGCGGTTGGGTTCCATCCGGTTCGGGCAGAAGGATGTCGTCAGAGCTCTTCGGCGCCGGGCCGAGATGGCGGGCGGTGATCGTCTGACCGGTCGCATCGACGAGTTCGATCGTGCCCGAGCGCGGTGGGCTGGACTGCGTTTGCTGCTGCGGCTTCGTGGCTCTGAGGTTGCGCACGCCCATGCCGGTGCCGATCGCGCCCACGCCAAGGCCGGTCAGCGCATCGGCGAGCTGCAGGCCGGACATCTGGTCGCCATAGAGGAACAGATTGTGGGCTGAGGCCGCCATCAGCGGGGCGCCGATGCCGATCGCGCTCCAGTCCATGCCACGGGCGAGGCGGTTGAGCTTGGTGGGGGAGCGCATGTAGGCTTTGGCGGCGGTGGCGAGGTCGCTGTCGGCCCTCCCCGCGCCAATGCTGGCGCGCGAGGCACTCCACAGAGACATGCGCGCTCCGCTGGCGAGCGGCTTTCCCGCCATGCCGATGGTGCGCAGCGTGCTCGATCCTACCGGCAGGGCAACCGTTGCCATCATGCCCACGTTCATCAGCGACTCGCTGTCGCCCCAATCGCCGCCATGGCTAAGATACTGCTCTTGCATATGGTACGTGCGGCCGCCGAGATAGGCGCCGCTGGCTAGCGCAATGGGGGCTGCGACGGGAGCAAGAACTTCCGTGAAGGACGCGACCGTGGCAACGGTGCCGATAAGGCCGACTACCGGATCGACGATCTTTTCCTGGACCGACACATTGCGCGCCTTGACCACGTCGAGCGCGATCTTGCCGTCGGCGCCTGCTTTCATCTCCAGTCCGGCGGGCACCACCAGCTTGCCGTTCTCGCCGAACTGCCGGTTGTTGTCCTGGAAGTCCTTCAGGCTCTCGAACTTCATGCCGGCGGCATCGATGTACCAGATCTTGCCGTCGCCACCCTTGACGGCAAGCAGGGCGATCTGCTGCGAGCCCCCGGTCTCGTCGACATGGAAGAGCGGCACGACGCGCACATCCACCTTGTCACCGATCCCGCGGATCTCCTGCGTCGCTTCCTTCAGCGCTTTGCGTCCCTCGGAACTGCCGCCGAGGCCGAGCATGCGCGAGACGGTCGCTTCCAGCGTCGAGCCCTCCACACGGTGGAACTCGAAGTCGCTGCCATTGTCGTTTTGCGCGGAGCGCAGCATGGCCTGGTACTGCGGCTGGTAGATGGCGTCGAGCGTCAGTTGTTGGTGATGGTCGAGAGAGGCCTTGTCCAGTCCAGGGTCGGTTCCGACCAGCGGGGCCGGCTCTTGCTGGCGCAACGTGTACCAGGCGCTGAAGCCTTCCACCTCGCTACGAAGGTCGCTTACGCCCTGACGCTGCGTTTGCGCTGCGCTCAGCCGCAGCCGCAAGACCGCAAGCTCTGGGTCCACCCAGCGGCCATCGGTGCCGCGGCTGCCGTCGTCGCGCTCAATCTCGATCCAGACCGGCTTGCCGCCCTTTGCAAGTGCCTCAAGCCCGCCCTTCTCATATTGGGAAGCGACTTCCGGCGCGACCTTGATCTTGTGTCCGCCGACCTCGACCTCGACTGGCTGCGTCCCCTTTGGCAGCATTCCCGCCGGCGCTTCCGCGCTGCCCGGACCGTGCTCTTTCAGGGCACCGTCATAACGGTTCTGCAAGTCGCGGGTGGTGCCGTCGAGAAGCTTGATCTTGCCATCAATCTGCTGTTTCAGCACCGTGTTGAGATTCTTGCCCGCCTGCAGTTCGGCCTGGAGCGGATCATTCTGGCACACGGAAGGGTTGGGCTTCAGCGCTGTCTGCCATTCCTTGTTAAGGGCCCGATCACGATACTCGCCGCGCACATTCTTGGCGTCAGGCGCATAGGTCAGCTGTTGTTCGGTCGTGCCCTCCTCGAAGTGGTTGACCACCCAGGCCTGGCCGTCCCGGACCTCGATCTCCTGGCCCGTGAACTTGCCCAGATACTTGCCGCCATAGGTGCTGTGCTTCCTGTTGGGTTCGAACAGGAACTGGTTCTTGCTGTTGTACTCGGCAAGGAGTTTTTGGCCGAGAACCCGCAGTGCCGAGGCATCGCCGCGGGCCTGGTAGAAGTTGTGGTAGGCCTCTGCCAGCTCCAACTGCTGGCCCGCTGCTGTCTGCATCTGCTTGAGGTCGGCCACCGCTGCCTCGAGCTTCTTGTGCTGCGGCGTTCCCTTGCTCGCCGCCAGGTTCTGTTCGCCGAGGCCGACCAGATAGTCGAGCGAGAGTTTGTCGCCCCTGCTCATGTGCAGACCGACCTCCGAAAACAGGCTGACTGCCTTCGTGCGCGCTTCTTCGTCCTGCGCATCCTGCAACGCGTGGTTGACACCCACAGTGCGCACTCGAGGCCCTGTCACAGGTGGAGCAACCAGCGGCACGGAGAGGGAACTCAACCGAGTGATGGCGTTATTGAGGATGCGTGCCGCCTGCTCGTACTCGCTGCGCGCGCCGCTGGCGTTTTTCAGCATCGTCTCGGTGCCGGCCAGCCTCTGCCGCGCCTCCTCCAAAGTGCCTTTCGGCTTCGGGGGGCTCCATTGCAATCCGTAGGGCGCCAGCGCCTTGTTGATCGTCCTGCGTGCATCGGCAAGCGCGCCCTTGTAGGCCGGATCAAGAGCGAGGGCGTCGAACTGTGCCTGGCTGCGATGCACTTTGGCGCGGGTCTCGGCAACCCGTGACAGCGCCACGTTCTCTGCCGCCATCGCCTGCGCCACCTTGGGGTCTACCCATTTCCACTGGCCCTGGATCTTCACCGGTACCCATTTGCCGCCCGAGGGCGCGTTGCCCGCCGGTGGCAGCCCGATCGGATCGATGATGTTCTTGTCCTTGTCCTTGATCGGCTGCGCTACATGACTGTCGCGATATTTTGCCAGCATGCGCTGAGTCTCTTCGCCCAGACCTCGCGCCTCAGCGATCAGGTCCGGCAGCCGCTCGCCGGCAAAGACGCCCTCAATGAACGTCTTGACGATCTCCCCTTCCTTGCGCTCGGCAGGATCGCTGCTGTTGGGATTGGCGGCCATGAGGGTCCGGGCCAACCCTTCCAGCATCGTGCCCGGCTTGATCTTCACTTCATTACCCTCGCCGTCGGTTAGCGCGAGCTTGCCGTCAGGATCCGTTGTCAACGTATAGCCGTTGAACGTCACCTTGACGGTCTTCTGTGTCTTGCCGTCCACCTCCCGCGTGGTGGTGGTCGTCTGCCGCCCGTTCGACTCGACCACCTTGCGCGTGGTTTTGCCCTGGGAATCCCGTGTAACCGTGACGGTATCGCCATCTCCGTTGACAAGCTGCGAACTGTACGGCCCGTCGAGACCGTTGCCCGAGTAGCGTGCCACCACCTTGCCCGTGTGCGGATCGCGCACTTGCGTCGTGCCGGAAGTGTCGTTTGACGTGGGCGTCGTCTCCTTCATCTCGTAGCCGGCGGCCCTCAACTGGGCGAGCACCTGCTCGCGCGTCCAGCCAGGGTGCTCCTTGACGATCTCGTCGATCGTCTTGCCATCGGCAATCTTCTTCAGGATCGGCTGCGCCCCCTCGCGTGTCGGCTTCTGATCCTGCGCCAGCTTCGTCCGCTGCCCGTCGGGGGCTGTCACCTCCGTCTCAGTGGCGCCGCTACGCTGCGTGGTCTTCGTCACCATCGTGCCGTCCGCGAGCCGCGTCGTCTCGACAGTCGTTCCGTTAGATAGATTGAGGTCGTCTTCATAACGCGTCGTGATCGCGCCCGTTGACGCGTCACGATGACTGGTCACCTTGCGCCCCAGGCCGTCGCGCACCGGCGTCGACACCTCCTCACCCCCCGGTGCCTTCACCGCGGTGTAGTAGGTGCCATGCTGGAAATCGGAATACTCGGTGACCGTCTTGCCGTTCTTCGGGTCGCGCACCTGCGTCACCCGCGTCTCGCCTGCTTGCGGCTCTGTCACCTTTACTTCGTAACCTGCCGCCCTCAACTGGGCGAGCACCTGCTCGCGTGTCCAGCCGGGGTGCTCCTTGACAATTTGGTCGATGCCCTTGCCTGCCGCCAGCGAGCGCGCAATCCCATCAGCTTGCGCTTTGCTCTGGCTCGCCGCCGACGCAAGCGAAGTGAACTGCCGCCCATCCCCCGAAACATCCTTCACTGGAAGCACAGGCGGCTTCCACATCACCTTCTCGAGCATCGCAGCCTCGTTCGGTTATCCTCAAGCAGCCAAGCCCAAACTCCCACCGCAAATATAACCTCTCTCTCCCTCACAAAAAAATCCAAATGGAATGCCACTGACCTGGCGGTCTGCCTACTACTGCTCATTCGCCAGTTCCGGGGATTGCTCGTGTCCGCCGTGCTCCGGCAGTGCTGGAAAGAGCATTTCGACGCGTGTGCCTTCGCCCAGGCGCGAGTGGATTGACACCTCTCCGCCGCTCTGTCGGACGAAGCCGTACACGACAGCCAGGCCAAGCCCCGTACCCCCCCTGTTCGGCCGCGTCGTGAAATACGGCTCGAATGCCCGATCCATCACTTCAGGCGCCATCCCGGTGCCCTGGTCGCAGACTTCGACTGCAAGCATCGCTTGTCGTCGCTCTGCAATGATGAGGATTTCGCCACCCTCTTGCATCGCTGCGGCAGCGTTCAAGCACAGATTAAGCACCGCTTGCTCGAACAGAGCAGGGTCGACGAAGACGGGAGGCAATGGCCGGCGAAGATCGAGCCTTGTCACGCAATGATTGCCAGCGGCCATCTCGAGAACATCCAGCATTCCCAGCAGCAGTGCGCCGACGTCGAATCGTGCCGGAGCAAGCACCTGCTGGCTTGCAGCCGAAAGCATGCTGCTGGCCAACGTCTTTCCGCGCTCCGCCGCCTTGCGTATGCGCGCCAGATGGCGCTGTTGCGTAGGGTCAAGGGGCGCGGCCTTTTCCAACAGACCCAAGCTGCCCGTTATGATGCCGATCATGTTTCCGACTTCGTGGCTCACCTGGTGCGTCATGCGCATCATCGCGTCGAGCCTTTGCGCTCTCCTGGCATCAGCTTCTTGGCGGTCCGCCTCCGTGATGTCCCTAACAAGCATCACGACCCGTTCGCCCGCCTGTCGTGAAAGCGAGACTTCCAAGACACTTTGTGCCGAGCATCTGGCGCGCAGGACTACCGGGTTGCGCAAATTGCCCGGGTTCGCCAGACCATCGGGAAGCAGGTCCGGGGCGATTTCTTTGATCTTCGACGCAAAGGAGCGCGCGGGCAATTTGCGCGCGGACGGATTCTGCTGCATCAGCTTGATGATACGGTGGTTCATGGTTATCGGCCGGCCTGAATGGTCGAATATGGCGATACCTTCATTCATGCTGCGAAATGTCGATCGAATGGTGCGTGCAGCAGCCTCGGCGGTGCTCCGCAGGCGCGCGACGCGGTCGACGCTTGCCTTGAATGCCGTGAAAGCCCGGACAAGGTTACGCAGTTCTGTTTCAGGACCTTCGAAGCGCGGCGCTAGAGCGTCCTTCTCTCCCCGCGCCAGCTGATGCATGCCCTCGGAAATCCCCATTATGGCCTTGGACACCCGGATCACCGTGAGGATTGCGACGACGCTGAGCGCAATAACCAGCAGCAGGGCGGCGAGGATGACCTGGCGCAAATGACTGAGTGCCTGGGTCGTCGAAGCGAACCCCTTGCTCAGTGTTTGCCCTATACCCATGAATTGCGCTTCTGTGGCCGCCCCCAGATTTTGTGAAGCCGTGCCGAGCCGGGTGAGCGCCGAGCGGACTGCGAACATGCGGCTGAGATAAGCCTGGCGCAGCTCGAAAATGCCGTCATAAAGCGCCAGTGTACCTTTGGCCTCGACCGCGGGGCTCGTGCTGCCGGGCGGTTCGCTGAGCTTCAGATATTGGCGTTGCAACTCGCCCAGCTGGAGAAAGTTGTCGGACGCTGCCGCCGATATCGCAATCTGCTTCAGGGCGACGTTGTTTGTTGGCACGAACCTGGGTTCTTCCTGCAGCGCCTCCAGTTTCGCCACTGTAGCACCAACAAGGCTCTTATAGCGCTGCGCCTCGTCCGCATTGTCGGCAAGCGCAAGCGTCTCCTTTCGGATCGCCGAAAGCACGTCGAGGACCCGATGGGTTCGGTCGTCCTCGTCGAGATCGGCTAGAATATCGGCAGGCTGGCGCCCGACATATTCCATCAGAGCGTCGATCTGGCGCACGATCTGCAGACTTTCGTTGGAGAGCCTATAGGGCGACGTCGTATTGAGCAGGAACGGTGCCGTCGACAGCAGCGCAGACACCTGCCGCGAAATCGTCGACGCCTTGGCCAGACTGGCGAAGGCGGTCGAGCTGTAGGAGGTCATCTCCGATTCTGCCCGAGACAGGCCGTAGATCGCCACGAGCGCGAGACTTGCCACCAGCCCGCAGATAGATAGGATCGCGAACGGCAGCCGGAACGCTATGGAAGAGAAAAACGATCGATGCTTCAACCCGCGGCCTCGCTCGCAGGATCCACCACCAGAACATAGCCCTTGCCCCGCCGTGTCTTGATGTGCCTTGGCAGATAAGGATTGAGCTCGATCTTGCGGCGCAACCGCAGCACCAGAACGTCGACATTGCGATCGATAAAGCGATCGTCATCGGAACCCAGCCGATTGAGTATGCGAACGCGATCGACGGCTTCGCCCGGTGCTTCGGCCAAAACCTCCAGGAGTGCGAACTCCGAGTTCGTCAGCGTGGCGGCGGGATCATCCAGGCATACTGCGCGCCGCTGCTTGAAGTCGATCTGCCAGTTTCCGATTCGCAGTCTCGGTTCTGCCTCTTCTCGCGAAGGACCGCTTGGCTCCAGCTGCGAATGTTGCGTCGACCGGCGCAGAACAGCCTTGATGCGAGCCGCTAGTTCGATCGGCTCGAATGGCTTTACGACATAGTCGTCGGCGGCCGTCTCGAGGCCCAGCACCCGGTCGGCAGCGCTGCCAGATGCCGTCACCAACAAAATGCCGATGTTCTGTTCCTGGCGCAGACGCTGCGCGAAAGCGCGTCCAGACAGTCCCGGCAGATTATGGTCGATCAGAGCGATGTGAACGCGCTGTTGCGCCAGCGCCCGCCAAGCCTCCTCAGCCGATGTAACGGCGATCGGCATCCAACCCTCGGAGAACACGAGATCGGAGATCAGTTCAGACATCTCCGGATCGTCCTCCACGATCAGGATCTTGATGTTTTCCAACAGCAACTCCTCCTGGTGCCAACATACAGTCGCGCGCTGCGATTTCAAAAGGGAGCTTAATGACCGGCTTCGTCACAAATGTAACAATTGCCATTTTTGAAAGCAGATTGGGCGGGGCGTGAAAGGTTCGCAACACAAATCGAGTTGCGATTTTCGCTTCATGTACGATCCTCTTCCGGCGGCCTTTGAGGACATTGCCGGCTTCGTCGGAAGGGAGGATAGCATGAAGATTGGGATGCTCACTGGGATGGCTTTCGCGGCATCACTGGCGTCAGTGCCGGCCGCGCAGGCAAGCGGCAGGCTCAATGTCCTTTGCGGCGCGGATGAAGCCTGGTGCACCGCATTCGAGAAAGCATTTGAGCGCAAGACCAACATCGACGTGTCGATGGTGCGCAAGAGCTCCGGCGAGATCCTCGCCCAGGTCCGTGCCGAGAAGGAGAACCCCAAGGTCGACGTTTGGTGGGGTGGCACAGGGGACCCGCAGTTGCAGGCCGCATCCGAAGGGCTGTTGGAGCCATACACCTCAGTCAACAGGGCCGATTTGCTGCCTTGGGCACAGAATTTCTTCGAGATATCTGGTGGCCGCGCGGCCGGTATCTATGCCGGTGCGCTTGGCATCGCCTACAACAAGCAAGTCATGCAGCAGAAGAACCTTCCAGCGCCCAAATGCTGGAAGGATCTGGCCAACGAAGCCTATCAAGGCGAAATACAGATCGCCAATCCGAATTCCTCCGGAACAGCCTATACGGTGCTGGCCACGCTGGTCCAAATCTTCGGCGAAGACGAGGCTTTCAAATACCTCGGCGAGCTCGACCACAATGTTAACAACTACACGAAGTCAGGTTCAGCCCCGGTCAAGGCGGCGGCCCGCGGCGAAACCTTGATCGGCATCTCCTTCATGCATGATGCGGTGACCCAAAAGCAGGCCGGTTTCCCTCTGGAGATTGTCGCTCCTTGCGAGGGAACCGGCTACGAGATCGGCGCCGTCAGCGTCATCAAGGGAGCCCGAAATCTGGAGAACGCCAAGCTGTTCGTCGACTATGCCCTCAGCGCGGAGGGGCAGGCGACGGGAGCCGCGGCCGGACAGAACCAAGTGCCCTCAAATGGCAAGGCCTCCGTTCCGCCGGGAGCGCCGGACATCACCAAGATCAAGCTTGTCGACTATGACTTCGCCACCTACGGCTCCGCCGATGTGCGGT
>NZ_RZSL01000009.1:0-36606 GCF_003997355.1 Mesorhizobium sp. M1E.F.Ca.ET.041.01.1.1
CCAGTGTGCTGCTCGTCTTTATTTTGCTCGGGCATTGGCTGGAGATGCGTGCGCGGGCGGGCGCATCGGAGGCGATCCGGGCGTTGCTCGACCTTGCGCCGCCCAAGGCGATCGTCCTGCGCAACGGCAAGGAGGTCGAGGTTGCGACTGCCGACGTCGCTCTGGGGGACATCGTGGTTCTGCGACCTGGCAACAAGCTTCCCGTCGACGGCCAGGTGATCGAGGGGGAGTCGACCATCGACGAATCGATGCTCACCGGAGAGTCCATGCCGGTCATAAAGAGGGTCGGCGATACGGTGATCGGTGCGACCATCAACAAGAGCGGCACGCTGCGCTACCGCTCGACGAAGATCGGCGCGGATACGGCCCTGGCCCAGATCGTCAGGCTCGTTCAGGAAGCGCAGAACTCCAAGGCGCCGGCCCAACTGCTTGCCGACCGCGCCGCGCAATGGCTGGTTTTGGCTGCGATCGTCGTCGGGTTGGTGACTTTCGCCGTCTGGTTCTGGTGGTTCGGCCAGCCACTGCTGTTTGCGATGACACTGACCATCACGGTGTTCGTCATCGCTTGTCCCGATGCCCTGGGTCTTGCCACGCCGATGGCGGTGATGGTCGGCACCGGGCTCGGGGCGGCCAACGGCATATTATTCAAGAATGCGGCAGCTCTGGAGGAAACAACCAAACTCGACGTGCTCGTGTTCGACAAGACCGGCACGCTGACCATGGGACAGCCAAGGGTCGTCGAAGTTGTGCCGGCGGCAGAAATCGAATCCGACGATGTATTGCGCGTGGCAGCCGCAGTCGAGCGGGGATCGGATCACCCGCTCGCGCTGGCGATCGTCGAGCGGTCGCAGAGCCTGGATATCCCGGCCGTCGACGACTTTCTCAACATCGAGGGCAAGGGTGCCAGCGCCAGGATCAACGGCGCACAGATCTTTCTGGGTAACCGACGCCTCATGGACGAGCAGGTGGTTGATCTGCAGGCACTCGGCGACAGGGCCGAGGCGCTCAAGGGCGACGGCCGCACTGTCGTCCATGTGGCCCGATCGGGAAGGCTGCTGGGACTGATCGCAATTGCCGATGCACCGCGTCCGACTGCCGTCGCAACGATCAGTAAGCTCCACGAGAAGGGCATTCGTGTCGCGATGCTCACGGGCGACAATGCCGGTACCGCCCAACGCATCGCGGGCATGCTCGGCATCGACATCGTGCTCGCCGACGTTCTGCCCGGGCAGAAGGCCGAGAAGATCAAGCAACTGCAGCAAGAGGGCTTCAAGGTCGGCATGGTCGGCGATGGCGTCAACGACGCGCCGGCACTGACCCAGGCCGACGTCGGCTTCTCGATCGGCGCGGGCGCGGACGTGGCCATCGAAAGCGCCGACATCGTGCTGATGAAGAGCGATCCATATGACGTTGTGGGGGCGATGACCCTGTCGCGGGCGACGTTGCGAAAGATGCATCAGAACCTGTGGTGGGCGGTCGGATATAACGCCATTGCCTTCCCGCTCGCGGCGGGCGTGTTCTATCCGTTCCTCCTCAGCCCCGAGATCGCGGCGCTTGCGATGTCCGGCAGCTCAGCGCTAGTTGCCCTCAACGCGCTCCTGCTCAAGCGGACGACGCTTGAAGGCATCCGCCCGCCAACCTCACCGCCGGGCAAGCGCGAGCCTCTCACCCTGCAGCGCGGTGCAACCGCATGAGGGGCACGCAACAAAGCAAGAATCGTCTGGGTGGAGGAAGGAGAAGCACCATGTTCAGACAGTGGAATACGGTTATGTCGATGGCGACTGACCAAGCACAGGTGCGACGACCACCTGCGGACCGGCGCGGATGGCGAGCAAGCCTTTTCGCATTGCTGATCAGCGCTTTTGTGGCAGCCCTGTCGGCGATTCGTCCCGCGGCAGCCGATGAGAACTATCAGGCCGCGCACGGCCTCGGCGTCTATCTCGGCGTCCTGCCGGCTGCCATCGTGCGAGGCCACGCGGAAACTCACCCTGAAGGCAGCATGCATGGCGGCGCACCCCGCGGCACCCATCAGTACCACATTGTCGTCGCTATCTTCGATGCCAAGACCGGCGCGCGGGTCCAGAACGCCAAGGTGACGGCGAACGTCTCGGGGCTTGGGGAGGTCGGTCAGCAGAACATCAGGCTAGAGCCGATGCTGATTGCCGGGACTGTCACCTACGGCAATTTCGT
This sequence comes from Mesorhizobium sp. M1E.F.Ca.ET.041.01.1.1, assembly GCF_003997355.1. NCBI lineage: Bacteria > Pseudomonadati > Pseudomonadota > Alphaproteobacteria > Hyphomicrobiales > Phyllobacteriaceae > Mesorhizobium > Mesorhizobium sp. M1E.F.Ca.ET.041.01.1.1. The sequence continues at coordinate 2,191 of NZ_RZSL01000009.1, forward strand.
CGCGCTGCCCAGCAACGACCGCTACGATATCAAGCTCGACATCGCTGTCCCCGAGCGGGAATCTCCTGTGCGGGTGAACTTCACCTATCAGCACCAGCGGTGAGCAGCGGTGGTCTGAGCTAGCGCCCTGCTCGGCGCGTCGACGGTGCAAGTTATCGATCGAGCCTGGGATTGATTTGCGTCAATGCCCTGTTCCTCCGAACGGCCGATCGTGGCAACGCGGAGTAGAAGGTTTCGTGCCATGTTCACGCGATCATGGTCACTTCGGCAGGACGACAGAAGCGATGGAAGCGCGTTCGCTCAGCGCATTTGGACGGATCTCGTCAGGTGCGAAGTCGGACCTTCGAGGGAAGCCCTCGTGAGTACTCAGACATCGGCGAACCCATCTCGACTCAAAGCTCGGGCATACCGCGTGAGCTGCGCGACCTCGCAGCGGGCGCAATCGGGAGACTGACGATGACACGCCTTGCAATCATCCCGTTAGGACTGAGCCTCGGATCGTTCTTCATCGTTACCTATGTGCTGTGCGTTTTGTACGGCCTCGTCGTCACGGACGTCGGCATGCACGTGTTGCTGCCTCAACTGCTCCCCGGCTTCACCTGGATCACTTGGCCGAGCTTCGTGCTCGGCCTGGTGTGGAGCTTCCTCTGCGGCTGGTACGTCGCCGGGGTGTTCGGGCCGCTGTTCAACTTCTTCTCCGGGCGCGCGTCATGAGATCCCGTAGGCCCGAGAGGCAGGCACGACTTTCCTCGTTTTGTCCGCGCGGCCTTTGGTTGCTGCTGCCGGCGCCTGGAGCATGAACGATGACACACCATGATCACGCCGTTATGTCCCACACGCACGCCGGGCCAGCCGTCGCCGCGGCAGGTGCCTTCGCAAAGGACCCTATTTGCGGGATGATGGTCGACAAGGCGACAGCGCTCACATGCGAGCGCGGCGGGCGGACATACTACTTCTGCAGCCAGAGCTGCTTGCGCGCTTTCGAGGACCCGGAGCGCGAGCTCAAGTCGATGCGGACGCGGGTAGCGGTCGCGATGACAGGCGTGCTGGCACTCGCAATTCTACGTGCGGGAGCCTTCATCGCGCTGGCGGCCGGCGCCACGCTCCTGACATGGGCGCCCATCCCGGCACTGCCGTGGTTCACCTGGGGCGTTTGGCTCTTCATTCTCGTCACCCCCGTGCAGTTCATCGGCGGATGGAGTTTCTACGTCGGTGCCTGGCAAGCAATCCGAACGCGCTCGGTGAACATGGATTTCCTGATCGCGCTCGGCACGACGGTCGCCTACCTCTACAGCGTCGCCGTCGTATTCGCGCCGGAAATTCTGCCCGTGAAGGTGGAAGAACGCGACGTCTATTTCGAGGTCTCCGCCGTCATCATCGCATTCGTTCTCCTCGGCAAATACATGGAGGAGATTATCAAGAAGCGATCGTCTGCGGCCGTCCGCAAGCTCATGGACCTCAAGCCTGCCGTTGCGCATGTCATACGCGACGGCGGTGAAGCCGAAATCCCCGCAGAACAGATCATGGTCGCAGAGACCGTCGTGGTGCGGCCCGGCGAACGTATCCCGACTGATGGCGAAGTGTTGGAGGGAGGGTCTTCGGTCGACGAATCCATGCTCACCGGAGAGTCAATGCCGGTCGAGAAGACTGCAGGATCGAGCCTGATCGGCGGCACCCTCAATCGGGGCGGCATGCTGCACTTCAGAGCCACACGCGTGGGCAAGGATACAGCGCTTTCCCAGATCATCAGGATGGTAGAGGAGGCGCAGGCCAGCACCGCGCAGGTGCAACGGCTGGCCGATGAGGTCACGCAGTATTTCGTGCCGGCGGTGGTCGGCGTGGCGATGCTGGCGTTCGCAGGCTGGTGGATCGCCGGCGATTTCCCGCAGGCGCTGCTGGCCTTCATCGCCGTCCTCATCATCTCCTGCCCCTGCGCTCTCGGCGTGGCGACGCCGGCGGCGCTCATGGTCGGCGTCGGCAAGGGAGCCGAGGCCGGCATCCTGATCCGCGGTGCCGAGGTCTTGGAGCGCGCAAGGAAGCTGAACGTCGTCGTCTTCGACAAGACAGGCACGCTCACGCGCGGCGAACCGACGGTGACGGACGTCGTTCCGCTTGGCGGCAGCAGCGAGGACGAAGTCTTGCGGCTCGGAGCGGCGGTGGAAGTCGGCTCGGAGCATCCGCTGGGCGAAGCGATCGTGCGCGCGGCCGCGCATCGCGGACTCGACCTGCCGCAAGTGACGGGCTTCGAGGCGCTCGCAGGGCACGGGATACGCGGGAATGTCAATGAGCGCCGCGTGGTTCTCGGCAACCGGCACTTCTTCCATTGCGAAGGGATCGACATCGGCAACGCCGACGAGGCGATGAGCCGGCTCGAACAGGAAGGCAAGACGGCCATCCTCGTTGGCGTCGACGGTAGGCCGATCGGCATCATCGCCGTAGCCGACACTTTGAAGCCGGAGGCAAAGGAGACGGTCGCCGCGCTGTGCAGCGAAGGTATCAAGGTTGTCCTCTTGACCGGCGACAACGAGCGCACCGCAACCGCGATCGCCCGCCAACTCGGTATCGACCGCGTCTTTGCCGAGGTACTTCCCGGCGACAAGGCCAGGATCATCAAGGAGTTGCAGGCCGAGCGGAAGATGGTTGCAATGGTCGGTGATGGCGTCAACGATGCCCCGGCGCTCGCCACCGCAGACATCGGGATCGCAATCGGCTCTGGATCAGATGTGGCGAAGGAGACCGGTGGCATCATCCTCATCAAGGACGATATGCGCGAGGTGGTGATGGCGATTCGGCTGTCGCGTGCCACCCTTCGCAAGATCAAGCAGAACCTGTTCTGGGCCTTCATCTACAACACCATCGGCATTCCGATCGCCGCGCTCGGCTTCCTCAACCCGATCGTCGCTGCGGCGGCAATGGCGCTGAGCTCGTTGTCGGTGATCCTCAACTCGGCGCTGCTGAAACGGGCCAAGGTCTCCTTGGCGTGATCAGGAGGAATGAGATGACTACCAAACTGCTTCAAACGCCTGCCAATGACGACCCCGAGCCCGGGGTAAGACCACCCGCACCGTATCGCCTGGCCTGGGCTTGCCTGCCGGTGATGCTGGTGCTGAGCGGTGCCGTCCTCCTTCTGTTCGGGGTCTCATGGTGGACGGCGCTCACGGTGGTTCTGCTTTTGGCCTGCCCGGCAGCGATGGCAACGGCAGCCTACTTCGGGTTCCAACCGTTCCCGGAGGTTCCAGGATTACGTCGAGACCAACGCAAGCCTGGCCAATGATGGATCGTTGGCGTCACGTCCGGGGAGGCTAACACTTCGCCCTTGGCGACGGATTAAGGAAGGATTGGAGTGATTCATGTCTACTCATGAGCATTCGCACGATGGCCAGCCGCCGCAAGGCCCCTTTCTGGCTTCACGAGCCGGACTTGTCCTGCTCGGCTTTCTTGCGATCGGCGGGTTCCTGCTTTTCACCGAGCACCGCGCCCATGTCCTTGGCGCGCTGTTCTACCTGCTGCCGTTAGGCTGCGTCTTCATGCACTTCTTCATGCATGGGGGACATGGCCATGGCGGACACGGCGGCCACCGCAACCGGTCCGACGAAAGGAATCCGTCATGAGCGACGAGACCCAAGCCTACGGCCTTTGGAGCCTGGTGATCGTCAACTCCGCGGTCTTCATCCTGTTTGCCTACAGCTTCTTCAAGCCGCAGACCGGGCGGGACTGGCGTTCGTTCGGGGCCTTCAGCGCGTTCCTGGTCGCGCTGTTCGCGGAGATGTACGGCTTTCCGCTCACCATCTATTTTCTGTCCGGCTGGCTGCAGGCCCGCTATCCGGGGATCGACTGGTTCTCGCACGATGCCGGCCATTTGCTGGAAATGATGTTCGGCTGGCGGGTCAATCCGCATTTCGGACCGTTCCACCTGCTGAGCTTCGTCCTGATCGGCGGCGGGTTCTGGCTGATCGCGGCTGCGTGGCGCGTTCTCTACGACGCCCAGCAGCACCGCTCTCTCGCAACGGGCGGACCGTACAGCTATGTCCGCCACCCGCAATATGTCGGCTTCATCCTGGTCATGCTCGGCTTCCTCGTTCAGTGGCCGACGCTGCTCACGCTCGCAATGTTCCCGGTGCTGGTCGTCATGTATGTGAGGCTCGCACAGGCCGAGGAGCGCGAAGCGGTTGCCGAATTTGGCGACGCGTATCGCGCTTACATGAAACATGTCCCCGGATTCCTGCCGCGACTGGATCGCGTCCTTGCCAGATTGAGCGGCCAGTCCGGTGAAGGCAAGCCGTCATGACCAGCCGCTTGTAATCAGATGCGCAGCCATGTCGCTCCCTGAAGCCTCGTCAACACCAGAGCTGCTGCTCACGGCATATGACGTTCCCGATGACCCGGTCGAAGTCGTCGAGCGTAAGGGATTGGGGCACCCGGACACCATCTGCGATGCCCTTGCTGAAACATTCTCGCGCAATCTGTGCCTGGAGTATTCTCGACGCTTCGATCGCATCCTTCACCACAACGTGGACAAGGCGCTTCTGCTGGGCGGTCGCTCCGTGCCCGCTTTCGGGGGCGGCTCTCTCACCAGTCCGATAAACATCTATCTGGCGGGTAGGGCCACGACGGAAACCGGCGGCGAAAATATCCCGGTCAAAGAGATAGCGGTCGAGGGATCCCGGTCTTGGCTGAAATCCAACCTGCACGCGCTCGATGCGGAGCGCGACGTCCGGTTTCACGTGCTGACTCGACCCGGCTCGCAGGACCTGCAGGAGCTGTTTTCGCGTACGTCCGAAGCTCCCTTGGCCAATGATACTTCGATTGGCGTTGGCTACGCGCCGATGAGCGCCCTTGAGACTCTGGTGCTTGACGTCGAACGGCACATCAACGGAAGAGACCGAATTCGCGTACATCCCGCATGGGGCGAGGATGTAAAGGTGATGGGTGTTCGACAAGGCAGGTCGGTTCGCCTCACCGTCGCTTGCGCCATGATCGGACGTTATCTCGCTCACAGCGACGATTATCTTGCCGAGAGATCCGAGCTTCGGACACTCGTGGCAGAACTTGCCCGACAGCATGGGTTCACAGAGTCCGAAGTGGACGTCAATGCCGCCGATGGAGCGTCCCAGGGCGCGCTCTACCTCACCGTCACCGGGACATCGGCCGAGGCTGGGGATGACGGCCAGGTAGGCCGCGGCAACAGGGTCAATGGCTTGATTACGCCCTGTCGGCCAATGAGCCTTGAAGCGGCCGCGGGCAAGAACCCGGTGTCGCATGTCGGGAAGATCTACAACATCGCGGCGCGTGATATCGCCGAGGCGATCTGCGCCAACCTATCCGAGATCGCTGCTGCCGAGTGCATGTTGGTGAGCCGGATCGGCGACCCGGTAACGCGGCCCGCCCTCGTTCAGTTGAAAGTCGCGACGCGCGACGGCTTGCCAATCGCGAAGGTCAGGCGATCCGCGGAGGCAATCACAGCAGATCGCCTGGGCCGAATTCCGGAGCTCATCGAAGATTTCGTCGCTGGCACGATAGCCGCGTTTTGAGGAGCGGCCGAGGCAGGTTCAAGAAGCATGGCTGAAAGAGTTTTTGCCGCTCAGCATCTGACCAAGACCTATGTCTCGGGCGAGACGCAGGTGCACGCGCTGCGAGGCGTGGATCTCGACATTTCCGCAGGCGAGGTGGTGGTGATGCTCGGCCCGTCGGGCAGCGGGAAATCGACACTGCTCAACATCATGGGCGGGCTCGATCACGCGACCAGCGGCGAGCTGTCCTTCAAGGATTTGCGGCTGACCGACCTCGATGACCGAGGACTGACATCCTATCGCCGCCGGCATGTCGGCTTCGTGTTCCAGTTCTACAATCTGATCCCCAGCCTGACGGCCTACGAGAACGTCGCGCTGGTCACCGAGATTTCGGACAACCCCATGCGTCCCGAGGAAGCTCTCGCTCTCGTCGGGCTGGAGCCGCGCATGCATCATTTCCCGGCGCAGCTGTCCGGCGGCGAGCAGCAGCGCGTCGCCATCGCCCGCGCGATCGCCAAGCGTCCGGAGGTGCTGCTCTGCGATGAACCGACAGGCGCGCTCGACTCCAGGACAGGCGTTCGGGTGATCGATGCTTTGATGAAGGTCAATGCCGAACTCGGCACGACCACCGTCATCATCACCCACAACGCCATCATCCAGGAAGTCGCGCATCGTGTCCTGTTCTTCAGCGATGGGCAGATATCCAAAGCCGTCACCAACGAGGCCCGGCGCGCGGTCGCCGAGTTGCACTGGTGAAGACATGCGCGCCCTGGACATAAAGCTGTTTCGCGATCTCGTCCGCCTTTGGGCACAGGTGCTGGCCATTGCGCTGGTCGTTGGCGGCGGGGTGGCGACGCTGCTCCTCGCGGTCGGCTCCTACCGCTCTCTCGACGAGACGAGGATCGCCTATTACGAGCGCTACGGTTTCGGCGATGTCTTCGCCACGGTGCGACGGGCGCCAAAGGCCCTCATCGCCCGGATCGCCGAAATTCCGGGGGTGGTGGCCGTCGATGCACGCATCGCAAAGTTCGCGCTGCTCGACATACCGGGTTTTTCCGAGCCGGCCACCGGTATGGTCATCTCGCTGCCGGAAATCGGCGAGCCGCCGCTCAACCGGCTTTACATGCGCGTCGGCCGCACACCGGACCCGAGCCGGGAAGATGAGGTCGTCGTCAACGAAAACTTTGCCGAAGCGCATCGTTTCACGCTGGGGTCAAGCTTCGCGGCAATCCTAAACGGCCGCAAGCGCGACCTGACGATCGTCGGAGTCGCCCTTTCGCCTGAATATATCTACGCAGTCGGTCCAGGCGACATTATCCCCGACGGTCGCCGCTTCGGCATCGTCTGGATGTCGGAGCGCGCCCTGGCCAGCGCCTACGACCTGAAGAACGCATTTTCGTCCGTGTCGCTCAAACTTCTTCCGGGGACATCGGAGCGCGAGACGACGACGCGTCTCGATGCGCTGCTCGACCGCTATGGCGGGCGCGCCGCCCATGGACGCAAGGACCAGATATCGCACGCCTGGCTCGATCACGAGCTCGACATGCTGAACAATATGAGCCGCACGCTGCCACCGATCTTCCTGTTGGTCTCCGCATTCCTGGTGAACCTCACCCTCAGCCGTCTGGTTTCGCTCGAGCGCGAACAGATCGGCCTGCTGAAAGCCCTGGGTTATCGCAACGCCAGCATCGTCCTGCACTACCTGAAATTCGTCGGCATCATCGCTTTGATCGGCATCGCCATCGGCAGCGCCGTTGGCACCTGGCTCGGCGCCTACATGACCAATCTGTTGGCCGGCTTCTTCCGCTTTCCGTTTCTCGTCTTCGTCAAGAATCCCGATCTCTACGTGATCGCGGGTGCGCTGAGCCTGTTCGCCGCCATGGTTGGGGCACTGCGCGCCCTGCGCGAGGTCGTCGCTCTGGCTCCGGCGGTGGCGATGCAGCCAACCACGCCGCCAAGCTTCCGCAGCGTGCTGCCCGCAAGCGTCAGCATGGCCGGCTTCGTTTCGCAGCCGACCACGATGATGCTGCGCAACATCACCAGCCATCCGATCCGTTCCCTCTTCACCACGCTCGGCATGGCGCTGGCGACAGCGATCCTGATCGTGTCGCTCTTTCTCGGCGGCACGATGGAGCAGCTCATTGATGTCACCTACTTCCTGGCGGATCGTCAGGATGCGACCGTCAGCTTCTTCGAAAAGCGTCCGCGGGAAGTCGCCATTCAGATCGCAAGGCTTCCAGGCGTGCTGACCGCGGAGCCCTATCGGGAAGTCCCGGTCCGTATCCGCAACGGCCATATCGAGCGCCGGATCATCATCCGCGCCCGGCCTCGCGACGCCGAGCTCAACCGCATCATCGACGCTGACCTGCGGCCGGTCGTGCTGCCGGAATCGGGCCTCGCGATCTCTGCAATGCTTGCACGGATCCTGAAGGTTCAGATCGGCGACACGGTCGAGGTCGATCTGCTGGACGGCGAGCGGCGGACGGTTGTGCTTCCCGTTGCGGCGTTGGTCGAGGACTATCTCGGCATCCGCGGGATGATGAATCAGGAGGCGCTCACCAAGCTGCTGCGCGAAGTCCCCGCGGCAAATGGTGTCAATGTCAGCCTAGACGAGAGCAGGCAGGATGAGTTCTACGCCGCCCTCAAGGCCATGCCCGTCGTGAGCAGCCTGTCCCTCCATGCATCCTCCCTCGCCAACTTCCGCAATGTCACTGCGCTGATCATCACGACGATGGCCAGCATCTATACCGGGCTGGCCGCCGTCATCGCCTTCGGCGTGGTCTACAACAGCGCTCGCGTGTCCCTGTCCGAGCGCGCCCGCGAACTGGCAAGCCTGCGCGTGCTTGGCTTCACGCGCGCCGAAGTGCTGCGCATCCTCCTGCTCGAACTCGCCTTGCTGACCTTGATCGCGCAGCCGCCAGGCTGGGCCATGGGCTACGGTCTTGCCTGGATCATGAAGACGAACCTGGCCGGCGAGCTGATGCGGGTGCGCGCCGTGGTCGAGCCCGCCACCTTCGCTTTCGCCAGCGCGATCGTCATCGCCGCAGCGGTGCTTTCTGCTTGGGTCGTCCGCAGGCGGGTCAATCGATTGGACCTTGTTGCCGTTCTCAAGACACGGGATTGAAGACGATGCGCATCAATTGGACGAAAAGGATAACCGGCGCCGCAGTTGTCGCCGTGATCGTTGCGGCAGGACTCTGGTTCGCCTGGCCCCAGCCCATCCTCGTCGATTTGGCGGCGGTGGCCAGGGGCCCGATGGAGGCCACTGTCGATGACGAGGCCAAGACCGAAGTGCGCCACGTCTATACGGTATCCGCGCCGATCGCCGGCAAGGTTCTCAGAATCTCGCCGCCGCGCCATGTCGGCGACCAGGTCACCAAGGACGAAACCGTGGTGGCGGTGATGCAGGCCGCTACCCCCAGCTTTCATGATGTCCGCACACATGAGGAGTTGCTGGCGGCGCTCGGCGCGGCCGAGGCGGCCGTGACGTTCGCGCAAGCGGAAGTAAAGCGGCTCGAAGCGGCGCTCGGGTATTCTCGCACGGAACTCGAGCGGGCCGAAAAGCTCGCCAAGACCGGGGCGATATCGCAGGGGGCTCTCGATAAGGCGAGGTTCGAAGTCGACACCAACGAGGCTGCCTTGGCGAGCGCGAAGGCGCAGGTCGAAGTCCGGGGCAACGAGCAGGCGATGATCCAGACGCGGCTCGGCCAGCCTGCCGAGGATGCCACACAATCAGATCCGGCCTGCTGCATCCAACTTCATGCTCCAGTGAGCGGCCGCATCCTGAAGATCGTTCAGGAGAGCGAGGGCATGGTCCAGCCGGGCGCGCCGCTTGTCGAGATCGGCGACCCGCTCGACCTGCAGGTGGTGGTGGACCTGCTTTCGACCGATGCAGTGCAGATAAGACCCGGTGCGGCGGTCCGGATCGACGGCTGGGGAGGGTCTACGCTTCGAGGCAAGGTGACACGAGTCGATCCAGCCGGCTTCCTCAAGGTCTCAGCGCTTGGGATCGAGGAGCAGCGTGTCCGCACCGAGATCGACTTCGTCGATCCTCCCGAAACATGGTCGCAGCTAGGACACGACTACCGTGTGATCGTGCACGTGACGAGTTGGCGGGACGATAATGTCCTCAGCGTGCCGGTGGCGGCGCTGTTTCGAAAGGGCGACGACTGGGCCGTGTATCTCGCCAAGAACGGACGGGCGCGTACGACCGTGGTCAAGATCGGTCACCGGAACAGCAGGGTGGCCGAGGTCGAGTCCGGCCTGTCGGAAGGCGATGAGGTCGTGCTGCACCCGAGCGACCGGGTGGGCGACGGCATAGCTGTGCGCGAGCGGAACGTTCGATAGGGCTTCGAGACGTCCGAGGGTATTCTGCTCAGTTCGAGCTTGCGCTTAAGCGTGCGAAGCCCGTACCGACCGGGAGAAAGACCACCCGAGTCAACCGGGCGGCGACCAGCTTGCCACCAATCGATTTGCTTGAACTCAACCTTGCAATCGCCTTGGGCCGGCTAACGCCAAAGGCACACCCGGACGTCCTTCCCAACATAGCACGCGCCTGCACGGCGAAGTTCTCCCCAATCTCCTGCCTCTCCGTGAGTTTCGCGAATATCCGAGTTCCCATAGCCTGCCCAAAGATCACCGTCCTTGTAGACGACGGCCCAGTAATCTTTTGACATTTCGCCAGCGCCACTATTCGTGTCGGGATAGTCGATGCCCGCAAAAACCTGCCGGGGGCCCTGGATATTGAAATCGCCGCCCCTCTCGATTTGATAGGAGCACCTTCCGGATATGCGGGTCTGGCCGTGAACAACAAGCAGGCAGCGGCCCCATTTGTAACCGCTCGGCAGACGATGCTGTGCTGCGTGCGAAGGCGAAAAGGAAAAAGCAATTGCAAGGGCAACCGCTATGGTCCGCCCGATCAGCCAATCCAAAGAGCGACCAAACACCGTTGGATTCCGCCCAGAGCGCATGTCGAACGGTCCTCCGTAGGATGATCCCCTGAGATCACGTCACTATCTATCGGCCATGGTCGGATTTTTGTCACGTGACATGTGCGTTGCTGCACGCCCTCCTTCGCTGAAGCTTCGGAGGGCATCCTGCTTCGCGCGGAAGACTGCGCTGGTCCTGCGAAGCTCGAAGAGCGAATAAGCTCGAGACAAACGAGCGGCCCTCCTTCGCTGAAGCTTCGGAGCGCATCCTGCTTCGCGCGGAAGGTTGGACTTGTCCTGCGAAGCTCGAAGAGCGAAGCAGGATGGCGGAGAGGGAGGGATTCGGTTTCACGCCTATCCTGCTGAAAATGCTAATCTTTTCGCGCTTTTTGTTACGCAGTTTGTTACACTGCTACAACTGCGATTTACAATCGCTCTTTTGAGCTCGCCTGCCCAATCCATCTTATCTGTCGAAACCGACGCAATGGCGCGGCGGTGGATTGGGTCACTCTGTCATAGTATCCGCGCTTCATTAAGTTGACGATGCCGTTTAGACTCGGAGCTGATCCTTTCCGGTCGATCACCAGGATTTGGCGCGCGACCCGGCACCGGCGGTTCGTCTTTGTACGTTTGTGTCATCCAGGCCGGATCAACTCGGCCATCAGGCTTCTCACGACTTATGCATGCGTTTCCCACTTTTATTAGCATTCGGTGCGAACCCGCACCCTGCACCAAACCTGCGACGCCTAAGCTATCGTCCTCGACTTGAGCGTTCCCTGCTTCTCGTGGAAGACGCTAAATTCGCTCGTGCGTTATTGCCGGCCAGCAAAGGCTGCGGGTCGGCGGTGAGGGTGTCGAGGAGCGGCGGCCGTTCCCTTTCACTCAATAGTGCCGCCGGCGCCTGGATGGTTTCCACGACGCCGCCCCCGCAATCGTAGCCGTTGTGATGATCATCGTGCATGCGCTGAGCTGTTGGGGACATGCTGATGGCGGTGCCGGAAGCACCGGAGACATGTGATATCTCGGCAGCGGGCAGAGCGGCTTCTCTGTCGCTGCACAGGAAAGCGTAGAGTTCCTTCACGCAAATGCGGGCGTCCTTCTTGTCTTTTTGAAAGGGCGGGACGAGGGGCAACCTGATATCGGCCTTTTGGTAGAACGGACTGCGCTCTTCGTACAGCTGGTCAACCTTCTGCTCGATGTCGGCGCCTTGCAGCAGCGGCCGGCTGGTGTCCCTCTCGAGGCGCCTGCGGAGCTCTTTCAGCTCGGGTGTCGAGCCAGATCGACCTCGCCTTATTAAGAATCAGGGCTTGATTGGACTCCTTGCCAAAGCAGCCGCCGCCGGTTGCGATGACGATGGGGCCTCTCTCCAGCTGCTTGGCGAGCTCTTTGGTCTCCAGGTCCCTGAAGTGCGCCTCGCCACGGCCAGGGTCGGCGAACATCTCCATCAGATTGCCGTGATCGGCGACGATATGCTTATCGATGTCGACAAACTCCACCCCCAACTCCTTGGCAAGCTGGGCGCCGATGGTCGACTTGCCGCTCGCCGGCATGCCGACGAGCACGACCGGCCGCGTACCGAGGGCCGCGAGGATCTCGCCGGCTTGCGGCGAGCGAGCGACCGCAATCTGTTGTCTTGCGACGATGGGCGACCTGGAGGTCCCTGCCGCCCTCGACCTGCTTTCTCCTGACGAGTCCCAGTGTAATATCTCCCAGGCACCACGGGGAATGGGGACTAGCTGTGAGCTCTGCGCGCGGTGCGCGAGCTCGGCCCGATAACTGGCCGGCGTAGGGAACTCGACCTCGAAGCGATAGTTCTGCGCGGTTCTGAACGCCGTGTGAACGCCGCGTAACCGCGGCCTGTCCATCCTGATGACCCAGTTGGTGGTCTCGACCTCGCTGCAGTCCCGCTCCTCGAAGGCCAGTGCCGCCTTCCTGAAGGCGCGCGTAAAAGCCTCGTCCGGGATCTCGAAGACATGGCGCACGGCATTGGTGACCAGTTGGGCCTCCGGCGCCGTGCTCACGCTCTGGCCGGTCAACTCGTCGGCTATCCAGACCTGCCCGCCCGACCGTTGGTCAAGATGCGGCACCTTCACCTCGATGCCGTCCTGCCGCAAAAGCTCGGCAACCGCATGCACAATTTTTGGTAATCGCGCTTTCTTGCGCTTCGGCGGGGGCGGCTTCGAGCCTGGCCCGCTCAAGGGCCTGTTCGCTGCTCAGCGTTATCGTGCTGGCGCGGTCGTCTTCGGCCGAGATTGCTAAGGCGCTGAGCAGAATGCGCTTTTCGACGGCGAGTCTGATCGAGGCCTCCATGACCGATGCCGCCAGCGTGGGGTTGTCCTTCAGATCCGCCAGGCTGCCATCGACGTCGAACCGGCCCTGGTGGAGCTTTGCCGCCTGCGCCTTGACATATGGCGCCGACTTGAAGCCCGGCCTCTGCTCCAAGAGCCGCTGCAATTCGGTGGTTTTTTGCATGAACACCCGCGCACCGGTATCGGACTTGTAGGCGTCAGTGCCGACCTTGATGCCGACGCTCAACAGATTGATGGCGCTTTCATGCAGCTTGACTTCCGACTGCTCATGAGCCGGCTCGCTATTGAGCTGCAGGTTCCAGTCCTGGAGCTCGGCCACTAACAACGCGGCCAGTTCGCAGGCCACCGGATGCCTGGCGGCCTTGCTGTCTTCCCTCGCCCTGGCGATGAGCTCATGGAGGGCCTGGCCATCCGGCCGATCTTCCTGCAACAGTGCGCGGATGTCGGCCTTGAGCTCATTATGAATGCCCTCGTAGGTGCCGAAGATGGCACGCTCGGCAAACCAGCGTTGCGCCTCCAGCGGCTGCGCCAGCACGTTGCGCTGCAGGCAGCTGTAGGTCTCCAGCACCAGCCCGGTGGCCGACAGGATCTGCTTGGACCGGGTGAACTGGTAGCCGCTTTTCTCAATGGCCGGCGTGTGCGACTTCGGCGGCTTCATCGAGGCGATGCCGCGCGCCTGCAGCTGCGCGTCGAACTGGCGCACATGCTCGTAAAGGCGAGGCTGGTCGCCAATGATGACGACGGTGTCGCCATCAAAATCGCCGTCGAGCATTTTTTGTTCGACGCTTGGAACCGCAACCAAAGAGCCGGGCGCGAACACCTCCGTCGCCTGCAGGATGCCGACGCACTCGAGCGCGGTGTCGGCCTTGACCCGGTCCTTTTCCTCCAGCCAGTACGAATGGCACTTTACGTCCTCGGCAGACATCACGACCCCGCGCTCGGCGAAGTCCGCCGGCCACATTTCGTCGGGCACAACGATCAAGATGCCTTTGGCAAAGAAGGTCGGATCGTCGGCGGCAAGCCCAGCCCCCGACCTGTGCGCGAAGTTGAAGCTATATTGGAAGGCCACGCACCGATCCAGGAACGCCGCGGTCCGGTCGCCATCGCGCGCCGACCTGACCCGGTCGGCGGCGAACGGGCGCAGGTTGGGCTTGTCATAGGGGGAGCGTCCGACAAGCACGCCAGCGTCACGGGTCAAGGTCTTGCTCTTGCCCGTCGGCACATGCAGGCATTCGTCGCTGGACGGCACGGCGATAGCGCTCGAACCCTCGATATGCCCGCCCGTGACCGTCCGGAACAGCTCCTCGGCGGTGAGGCTTTGATGGGTTTCGAGCCAAGCCTGAGCCTTCTCGCGGGTCTCCTGTGCTACCTCGACGCTACGCGGATAATGTTGCAGCGCCGAGGGCGGTACCGCCGATTGCCTTTTATCGGCATAGGCAGGCATCCGCTCGGGAGCGTCGTGGCGAGCCCGGGCAATGGACGGCATGCGCTCGGCCAGTGAGGCCCTAATGAAGCCGCAGCCGTCATGCGGCCGCAAGGCGATCTCGCCGTCTCGCCCCTCGAACCGGAAGGGATGCACTGCGCCTGCGGGATGGTCGGGCAGAAGGGACAGCTTGAAGCACCCTTCCAGCGCATAATCATGGGGGCCAATGTCGGGGATGCCCGGCGGCGCGGCAAATCCGCGGCGCTGGGTATAGTAATAGGCTTCCTTGAACGGCGCCCAGGCCCGCGACAGCTGCTCAAAGGCCGTACCCGGAGCCGTCTCGGCATAGGGGATCGCCAAAAGCTTGCCGCTTGGGGCCTCTGCGGCCGTGAAAGGCAGGTGAGAGGCAAGCTGGTTCAGGCTCTTTTGCGGCGGCTTCAGTTTGCTGCCGCCGAACAGGTCCATGCGGTAGGGCACGCCCTCCACGGTGAACGTGCGTGTCAGCATGGCTCCAGTCGGAGTTCCCTTTAGCTGCACCGCCACCACCTTCACCGCGCCCGAGGTCAAGCGGTGGAAAATGGAATAGCGCAACTCGGCTTCGCTGGCCAGCGGCCGGCCTTGCATGTCGACCACCGGCAGCCGCATCAGTCCGGCATCGCCTTGCGGCGGTCTCGGCTCGTGGTCCATGGCCTGAAGGACCCGATGGACATCGAAGCTGGAGGCTGCATGCTGGGCCTGGATCATCGATGCGTTCTGCGCCATGAAGGTGTCGAGCGCTTCGAGCGGCTCCTTCGCCTCGATCTCGGCGATCACGCTCGAGTTCGCGCACCGCCTCGGCGCGCGCCGCGGCGCTCCTTCCTCGGCTGATGAACACTGCCGATCATAGATTCGACTGCCAGCCTCAAAGCCCCATCGTCGTGCATAATATGGGCTGGCCTCGCTACATTCGAAGGGGATCGAAGGCCGATCCCACGGTGCGGTGAAAGAAGCTGCAAGCGGCTTCCAAGACTAGGTGCGAGCACCTCGATCTCATTGTAGGCCCGTCATCGGATCATATGGAAATCGGTGAGCTTCATCCGCCGGCCTTTTACAACGTGGTTTGGTCGATCCTCTAGGGGATTACGCAGTCTTAAGCCAGCATTAATACCTTAGACGCGACACTAGGAATACTTTTACTATTCGCTAAAGCTCGATGCTATTTGACGAGGACTGGTCTTGCGTTTGCAGTTTTCTAGATGAGAGGGCTAAAGGACATTAGCGTCGGGACCAAGCTCTCGTTGGGCTTTGGGCTGGCGCTGCTGTGCGTCGTGGCCGTGGGAGTATTTGGGGTCGCGCAACTGCGATCACTCAACAAGGTCACGAGCGAGATCACCAGCGTTTGGTTGCCCCAGGTCCAGATCGTCGGCGAGATGAAGCGCAACCTCGCGGAACACCAGCTCTATGCGACGTTGCGCGTGCGCACTGCCGAGGCTGCGCAGATAGCCGGCATTGAGAAGGAGATGGCGAGGGAAAGCGACGAAATACTGCAAGGTCGGCGCGCCTATCGCCGGAGTGCCGGATCGCTGGCCGAGCAGCAGCTGTTCGACCAGTTCGTCAACCTATGGACGGCCTACGAAGATTCCCTGACATCGATTTTCCCGCTCCTCGAAACAGGAGGGCGAACAATGGCTGTCAAGGAGTTCGAGACGGTATCGCTCCCGACCGTTGCCGCCGCCACGCAGCGATTGGACGACCTGCTGGCCCTCACCAACGAGCGCAGCACGGCCGCGGCGGTGATGGCGGACAGGACCTACACCGTTGCGCAAAGATTGACTTGGCTGGCAGTTCTTTTTGCCGCCGGGTGTCTTGGTGGGCTTGTCGCCTGGATACGCCACAATGTCAGCAAGCCGATCCTCGCCGTGACCGAGGCGATGCGTTGCTTGGCGCAGGGCGAGCGCCGTTCGAGTCTCATTGCGCTGAAAAGGGATCGGCAGGACGAGGTTGGAGTGCTGTTCTCGGCCTTTGCCGGCTACCGGGCCAGCCTGGAGCGCAGCGATGCCTTGGCCCGAGAAGCCGAGCTGGAGCGGCAGCAATTGGCCGCGGCCGCCGCCAATATGCCCGTAGGGCTTTGCATGTTCGATGCGGAGAGGCGGCTGGTTCTGTGCAACCAAAGCTACGCCGATCTCTACCATGTGCCGGAGCCCCTGACTCGTCCCGGCACGCCGTGGATCGATTTGATGCGGTTCCGGATCGCGGCGGGCCTCTATGCCGGCCATGACCCGGAAAAGTATGTGCAGCAGCTGACGGAGACCATCGATCGCGCAGAGCGGACGGTGAGCCTGGTGGAACTCAGGGACGGACGCACCATCGACCTCATCCATCAGCCACTGCCGGGCGGCGGGTGGCTTGCCACTCACCATGACGTGACCGACTTGCGGCGGAGCGAAGCCAAGATTTCATACATGGCGCGCCACGACGGACTTACCGAGCTTCCAAATCGCATATTGTTCCGCGAACGCGCCGAGGAGGCTTTGGTCGAGATGCGGCGTGATGGTAGCAAGATTGCTTTCCACTGCCTCGATCTCGATCATTTCAAGATGGTCAACGACACGCTGGGGCACCCGGTTGGCGACGCCTTGCTGAAGGAGGTCGCCGCCAGACTGAAACAGGTGGCCCGTGAAGGCGACACCGTGGCAAGGCTCGGCGGCGATGAGTTCGTGATCATTCAAACCGCGGTTGATCAGCCGGTCGAGGCGACAGCTCTTGCCCAACGGGTCATTGATGGGCTGAGCGCACCTTATGTCGTCGATGGCCACGGGGTTATGATCAGCGCCAGCATCGGCATCTCGATCGCGCCGGACGATGGCATTGACGCCGACCAACTTCTCAAGACCGGCGACATGGCGCTCTACCGGGCGAAGGCGGAAGGCCGCGGAACCTACAGGTTCTTCGAACCGGAAATGGATGCGCGCATGCAGGCGCGGCGGTTTCTCGAACTCGACCTGCGCGAAGCGGTGGTGCGGCAGCAGTTCGAAATCTACTACCAACCGCTCCTCAATCTCGACCGCGGCGAGGTCAGCTGCTTCGAGGCGCTGCTGCGCTGGCATCACCCGACGCGCGGCATCGTATCCCCGGGAGAATTCATCCCGCTGGCCGAGGACATCGGCCTCATCGTCCCGATCGGTGAATGGGTTATCAAGCAAGCCTGTCTCGACGCGGCAAGCTGGCCCGGTAGCATCAAGGTCGCCGTCAATCTGTGCCCGGCGCAATTTCGCAACGCGCGCTTGCTCTCCACCATCGTCGAGGCATTGGATATCTCGGGACTGCCCCCCAGCCGGCTTGAGCTTGAGATCACCGAGACAGTGCTGCTGGCCAACAGCCAGGCGACTCTCTCGATGCTGCAACATATCCACATGCTCGGCGTTCATATCGCGATGGACGACTTCGGAACCGGATATTCGAGCTTGAGCTATCTGCGCTCGTTCCCATTCGACAAGATCAAGATCGATCAATCCTTCATCACGGACGCCGGAGATATCGACAGTTCCGTCGCCATCATTCGAGCGGTCACGAGCCTCGGCAACAGCCTCGGGATGCAGACCACCGCCGAGGGCGTCGAGACCGTGGAGCAGCTGGAACGGGTCCGAAGAGAAGGCTGCACCGAGGCGCAGGGCTTCCTGCTCAGCCGCCCGCTGCCCGCGCGGGACATCCCCGCGATGCTGGAGCGGACCCGCGCCGTGGTGGCGGGCGAGATCATTGAGACCGAACCCGAAACGTCAGGCGAGCGAGACACGGACAAGCCGGGCAGGCGTCGCAGTAGGGCGTCTGTCCCCGCCTAACCGGGATGCAAGCGAAAAACAGTGCCAACGAACATGAGTTTGCCGGCCTAGTTCAGGCCGCCACTCGGATCATGTCGATAGCGGGTGTGTAGGTCGGCGCGGCTCGAAATTAGGTGTGCTGAGCGCCGGTCAAAGTGGGATTAGCTTGTCATATCGATTATGGGATCCAGGTTGAACCCGACTTGCAGGACTCTGCTCGTAACCGAGCAGATCAACCTCACATTCGGTCGCTGCTCTTCACGGCTGCACCAACATCCCGCCTACGGCCGCTGGGCTCGGGCGACGAGACCATTCTGAGTGAGCGGCGTTTTATATACCCGTTCGGTCGTCAGTACCTTGCGTTCACGACAGATACGCCGGCGATCCTCCTGCTCCGGTGTTGGCTCTTTGACCATTGCACATATGCGCGGTTCGCCTCGCTTGAAGGCAAGGAGAGACGAGCGTTTCACCATCGATCTTATCGGTTTTGGCTCGGCGACTGCGACGAGACACTGCGATAGAAGCGGGATCAACGACGTAGCTCTCGATCCCCGCCTTGCTCAGAACCCGATGGATCCAGGAGCCATCGAGCCCGGCTTCCTGGATAGCGACGACGGGGAAGTCTGGCCCCATGCGTGCTCTTGCCTTCTCTCGCACGCTATCGAAGCGACGGAACAAGGCGGATAAATCACCACTGGGGACACTGTGTTTCGACAACTTCTCGCCGCCACCTGGCGACAACGACGAGATCAGCCAGGTTGAACGGCTGAGCTCCAGCGATACGAAGATTGCGCCCAGACCAGTCCGGATAGCAGTCAGAGTTTCGGATCGGTCGGCCACTACATGCATGGTGTTCCTCCGCGGGGTGTTTGTTAGCAGCGTCACTCTGCCAGAGCACGCGCCGCTATCCATCCGTCGCCATGGGATCTGGTGATTGTTCATGTCGCCGATTCCCGCGAAGGAACGCCACCATGACCAAGATTGAAAGTAAGACCGCCAGCGCTGCCGTCAAAGACATTCTGCTTTCAGACCCGGACGGACTTCACGAAATGATCCGTGCGGTGATGCAGGAGGTGCTCGAGGCCGAGATGGACGACGGTGGAGGAGACCATCGAGCGCACGCTGACCTTCTTTTGCCTGCCGCGCCAGCATCACAAGCATCTCAAGAGCACCAACATGCTTGAACGGCTCAATGAGGAAATCCGCCGGCGCACCTATGTCGTGCGCATCTTCCCCAACGCCGAAAGCTGCCTGCGCCTCGTCAGGGCGCCGGCTGTCGAAACCAACGAAAACTGGATGGAGGCCCTACATCAACATTGACGACCTGCGCGAGCACAAGAAGCTCGCTCTACGCCAAGCCGCATGACCAGCATCGTGGCCGCCCCATTTTGCAGAACTTGACGCACACAACCGCCACTTCGAGTTTACCGACCGCACCGAGTCATCCACGCAAAGACCTGCGCAGCGTCAGCTTCAGAGCTTGGTCCCACCGGCTGAACGCCAAAAAAGCGGATCTTGGCCATCGGAAGCGCCCTCAACCGACTGAGAGGTTTCGGCTTATGCGATGCGACTGGCAGTCCTGCGCTCCGGGGACAAGGCCGTGGCGGCAGAAGATCCCCTGGACATCAGGCGATGTCCGGAAGGCAGCATCGTAGTAACGGTTTTTACGCCGCTCGCGGCACGCGCGAGGTGAACGTCGCCCGGGTGACCGACACGCTGGTGCCGTCAATATCGCTGATAATCTCCACCCTGGCCTCCAGTTGTTTCACCAGTGCTTCGACGATGGCTGTTCCAAGTCCGGTAGCCGGTACGTCGTTGGCGATCTTGCCGACGCCATTGTCCGAAACCGTCAGTTTCCAGTCACTGCCCGCGGTCTCGTAGCTCACCTGGATGCGAGCGCCGGTTCTCTTCTTGGGGAAAGCATATTTGATGGCGTTGAGCACGAGTTCGGTGACAATTAGTCCCAGACTGACTGCCCTTTGCGAATCTATCCTGCCGCCTTCGGCCATTACGGTGACCGTGATCGGCTGGGCTTCGCCGACCATCGACGAGGCGAGGCTGCTGCACAATTTCGGTAGGTAAGAGCCGACATCGATCTCGTCGACGCCGGCGGAGGTGTGGAGATGGCGTTGCACCTCGGCCACGGACAGAACGCGCTGATGGGCGTCCTTGAGATGCTGGCGCGTCTCTTCCGACGTCACCGAGCGTGCCTTCAGCAACAGGATCGAGGCAATGATCTGCAGGCTGTTGGCAACCCGATGCTCCATCTCGCGCAGCAGGACGTCTTTCTGCCGAAGCAGGTCTTCGGTGCGACCGAGCAGTTCTTCCTTCTCCCGCTCGATGATACGACGGGCCGTTATGTCATTGAAGGCGAGAAGGATGGTGATGGCCGAACTATGGTCGTAAAGCACCTTGCGGGCATTGAGCAGCATGGTGCGACGGCCGATCCGCGTTCCTGAGCCATGCTTGCCTCCCTCTATCCCTTGATCTGGATCTTCTTCGGCCGATCCGCCTCCGGCCGGTGCAACTCGACTTCGAGCAGCCCGTTGGCGAAACGCGCCTCGACCCGTTCCGGGTCGACGCGGAATGGCAATTGCACTGTCCGGGAGAAGGTCCCATAGGCGCGCTCACGGCGGTGCCAGACGGATTTCTCGTCCTCCGTTCGAGGCTCGCGCGTTCCCTTCAATGTCAGAATGTTCTCGCGCACCGTGAGGCCGATTTCGTCAGGTGATATCCCCGGCAGTTCCGCGGCCACCGCCACGCTGTCCTCGCCAGTCCAAAGATTGATCGGCGGAAACTCCTGAGCGGCGCTGGCGGTCAGCCCGGCCAAACGCTGGTTTACTTCCTGTTGCATGCGCCGCATTTCCACAAACGGATCGAACCCGATGCGGCCGAAATCCGACAAAAGCATGTACATCCTCCTATGATTCACGACCTTGCATGATTGCCACGCGCGACACGTGCGTGCGCACCGGAAGCGGAATCGATCGATGGCAACAGGAGGGGCGATCAGCACAGAGACCGAGCGGCCCGATCGCGCAACCTCGCAGAATGCGAGAAAGAGGGGTTCGGGCAGACGCCGGAACACATCCTCCTTGCGAAGCGACATGAACCGAACTCGATCCACCGTAGGGCCGGACCGTCATTCCCGTGCCAGGACCCGATAGCGGCATCCGGCTTTATCATTAGGTGGCCCCAAATGGCCTTTCACGAGGTGATCTTTGACATTCCACCAGTCACCTCTTCGGCAACAGCGGGGTCCCTTCGAATCCGTAGCCACGTTGCCTCTAGTCGCTGATTTGGCTTCCCTTTGCGCAACTGTCGGGATCGACGAAGCGTCCCGAATTGCACCGCGGTTCGATCAACTGATCGCAGGCGACGCGCCGCATCGTCATGGTAGCTGACGAATGAATCGGCATGACACGTCGCAGTGACCGAGACATCAAGCCAGCACCTATGTCGGCTTGCCGCAAGTCAAAAGAATCCAGCCCTGCGTGCCGCGTTCGCTGACCTTCGCCAGTGACGCCATTTGCATTTCGGCCGGACAGATGGGCACAGACATGTGCAATTCCCGCATCGCCCATTATTGGAACTCACAAGGCGGCGTTCTTTCCGTCTTGGCGAGCAGCGGGCCAACGCGTTACCGGCGGTGATCTTCCTGCAGCTTTAAATCAGTCGCCACCAACGACGAAATCAGATTTGGCCAGCACGCCGGCAATCCTGGCAAATCCCACAATGCTTGCCGCGCCTGCTCGGGTGTCATCTGTCCGGCGATCGCTGCGTTGCTGCTTCTCACCGCGCAACTGAATACCGGTCCCCGACGCGCTTTTGGCCACTGATTCAGGAATACGAGCGCTTCGCGCACTGTGTTGATGTCGTGACGACGTCGTTGGTCTTAACCTGGACCGGCGATAGGAAAGCCAGACCGGTTATTCTTACCTCCCTGCGATCGCACGCTGGATCTTTCATTCGGTGGTTGGTTGCGTGACAGGTTTCGAACGTTAGGTCTTGTTTTCTCTGGAAGATCGGGCTGTACGACATAATCCAAATGTTGCGACGCAGCGAAGGCTTCTGCTGGTTCCCGAGTTGAAAAAGCCAGTTGCACCTGGATGAGTGTGTCGCCGCCACCCAATAGCCCATCAGATGTTCAATGGCAGGCGGCGTCCGACGCTCGAACAGCAAGCGCCACGGCCGGCGGGTAGCCGATGCCACAGCTTTGGAGCTGCCCCGGATACTATTATAAGACCGATTGACGCGGGGCTCGACGCGTTTGCGGCAAATAAGCTCGAGTGTGGACAGAGATGTGACGTTCTATTGAGTCGCTGACCCAATCGGTAGCGACCTGGTGATCCACGCAACCAATTCCGGTCGTTTCTGTCACTAAGAACTCGATATTCGCTATTTGCACCTCGAAAGTCGCATAATTGGCAGTGAGAAACTCAACGCGTTGTGAGGATGGCATAGAGAAGCAGTAGCCCCTTCTCTAGTCTCGCTACGGGAAAAATTCTGGAAAATGGGTCTGCTTGGCTGGACGCAGAACGCTGTGGTTATTCAGCCGGCATTTCTGAAGCCTCTCCAAGACAAACAGCTTGCCTTCGCGCACGCTGTCTTCGAGCGGCTTCGGCTTCGCCAGATGCGCCGCAATCGCGCTGGCCAGCATGCAACCTGTCCCGCGCATCGATGTGGCAAGGCGCGGTGCATCGAAGCGGATGGGTTCGTGCCCGGAGCGTAACAGAATATCGGTCGACCGGGTTCCCGACGCATGCCCACCCTTGATCAGCAGGGCTTGAGGGCCGGCGGCCAGCAGTCTTTTTCCTTGTTGGAGCGCTCCGTCCTCATCCACTGCCAGTTCGGAGCCACTAAGGAGCGCCAGTTCAGGGAGGTTGGGCGTGACAATGCAGCAAAGCGGCATAAGATCGCGCTTCATGGCAGCGATAGCGCCTGCTTGCAGAAGTGCGCGGCCTGAGGTGGAGGCCAGCACAGGGTCGAGTACTGCGGGGACATGCGGAAATTTGCGCAGCACTGCGGCAACGGCAACAATGATCTTGGCAGTCGCCAGCATGCCGATCTTGATTGTGGCCACGTCGTTGGCCTGCAGCGCGGCGCACATCTGATTGGCCACCAGGCTAGGTGGCGAATAATAGATTTCGATCACGGCGTCATGCGTTTGCACCGTTAGCGCTGTGACGGCGAGACAGGTGCGCACGCCAATGGCAGAGATCGTCTCGATATCGCGTGCAATTCCAGCACCGCCACTGGAGTCCGATCCACCGACGACAAGCACATGTGGTTCTCGCCTCAGCGCCATTGGTCCGTCTTTTCGATCCATTCTCGCGTGCGCGCCTCGGGGTCGTCGTTGAGCGTGATGTCGGTCACCACCGCCGCGCTGTCCGCGCCAGCCGCAAAGACACCGTCGAGCCGCTCAGGGTTGAGGCCACCAATGGCGACCAATTGAAACGGCGCGACCTGGCGCTTCCATTCGCTGATCCGTTCGACCCCTTGCGGCGCCCATTTCATCTTCTTCAGGATGGTCGGATAGATGGGTCCAAGCGCTATGTAGTCAGGCTCGGCGGCCATCGCCGTTTCCAGCTCCTGATGATCATGTGTGCTCAGTCCGAGCCTTACGCCGGCTGCCCGTATCGCCAAGAGGTCAGCGGTCTGCAAATCCTCCTGGCCGAGATGTATGAAGTCGCAGCCTTCCTCGATTGCCAGGCGCCAGTGGTCGTTGACGATGAGTTGGCACTGGTATCGAGCACACAAGGCCTTCGCGGTGCGGATCTCCGCGCGCAACCCAGCCTCATCCACGGTCTTGATGCGCAGTTGCAGAAGCCGGACTCCGAGTGGGACCAGCCGTTCGATCCAGGCAGCGCTGTCGACGATCAGATAAAAGGGATCGAGCTTCATGAAAAAACGGCCCTGCCGACCATCGGTGTCGATGGCACGGCGACGTCGCGCGGTTCGAGCATTCCCGAACTGAACGCCTCACGACCGGCGTCGACCGCCTTACCGAAAGCACGCGCCATGCCGACCGGATATGCCGCCTTGGCGACCGCTGTGTTCAGGAGCACGGCGTCAAAGCCGAGTTCCATGACGGTGGCCGCGTGCGACGGCCGTCCGAGCCCCGCATCCACAATCAGCGGGACGCCAGGGAAATATCCGCGCATCGAGCGCAGCGCCGTCATGTTGACCGGTCCCAAGGCGGAACCGATCGGTGCGCACCACGGCATCAGGACCTTGCAGCCCGTTTCCAGCAGCCGCTCGGCGACAACGAGATCGTCGGTGGTATAGGGGAATACCGCAAAGCCGTCCTCGCACAGGATGCGGGCGGCTTCAACCAGACCGAACACATCCGGCTGTAGCGTGTCGTGATTGCCGATCACTTCGAGCTTGATCCAGTTGGTGCCGAAGACCTCGCGCGCCATTTTCGCGGTGGTGACGGCTTCCTTGACGGAGAGGCAGCCGGCGGTATTGGGCAGGATTCTGGCGCCCAGCGAGCGGATCAACGACCAGAATTGTTCGCCGGCTCTACCGCCCGCCATCTCACGCCGCAACGAGACGGTCACCACCGACGTGCCCGACGCCTTGACTGCATCGGCAAGGATGGCCGGCGAAGGATATTGAGCGGTGCCGAGAAGCAGGCGCGACGAAAGCTCGGTTCCATAAAGCTCCAACATGCTAGCCGCCCTGCATGGGCGAGAGGATTTCGATCCGGTCGCCGTCGCTCAACTGGAACTCCGTGCGGTTGGCTTTGTGCACGAGGTCGCCGTTGACGGCGGTGGCGAGCCAATCGCCCTCATAGTCGAGCGCGGCAAGCAACTCGGCCAGCGTGGTGGCGGCAATCTCACGCGCCTCGCCGTTGACCATCAGTTTCATGAGCATGCTCCTTGGTTCTGTCTTGACTGAAAACCAGGCCGGCAGCCTGGCGCGCCATGGCGGGGGCGAGGAGAAAACCGTGACGATAAAGACCGTTGATCGCGATGATCTCACCGTCTGTTTCGACGCGTGGCAAATTGTCGGGAAATGCCGGACGGACACCCACACCGGTTTCAACGATCTCGGCCTCACCAAAGGCCGGATGGAGGGCATGGGCGGCGCCCAGCAGCTCCATCATGGAACGCGCCGTCACCGGTCCGGCGCTCTGGCTTTCAATCATCGTCGCTCCGATCATGAAACGGTGATCGGTGCGCGGCACGGCATAAAGCGGAAAGCGTGGATGAAGCAAACGGACCGGCCGCGACAGCGAGACATCAGGCGTGCGAAGGATCAGCATTTCGCCGCGAACACCGCGCAGCCTGTCATCGGCCGCTGCCATTCCCATGCAGTCTATCTGACGGGCGAAACCCGAAACAGGCCGGGCGTCGCAGCCGAAGTGGAATTTGACACCCATGGTCGCAAGGTTGTCATGAAGTGCCGCCATCGCCTGGCGTGGGTCGAGGTGAGCCTCGTTGGGGAAGAGCAATCCACGCCGGAAGCGGCCGGCGAGGTCGGGTTCCAGGAGCGCAATTTCGTTTTCATCGACGCGCCTATGCCCTGACGTGCGACTGGCGAACCGGTCAAGCTCACCGGCATCACGCGGCGCGGCCACGACCAATGTCCCGGCCCGTGTCACCTGACCCGACAGCACCGCATCCCACCAGTCGGCAGCGTCGCGTCCGAGATCCAGCACCGGCTGCTCCGCGCTTTCGCGCTCGCACCATGGCGCCAGCATGCCGCCGGCGAACCACGACGCGTTGCCGCCAAGGCCATGCCGCATCTCGGCGACTGTGACCGTCGCGCCGCGGGCGGCGAGTTCGAAAGCGACGGTGAGGCCGGCAACGCCGGCCCCTTTGACGAGCACCCTCATGATGGTTTGGGAGCCTCCGGCACGACCGGTACGCCAGTCTCGTCCGCCGGCATGTAGAGATCGCCGCCCTCCCGGTATTTTGCCGCCATTGCCGCCATGCCTTCCTTCTGAGCCTCGGCACGGATGTCGTGGGAAATGCGCATGGAGCAGAATTTCGGCCCGCACATCGAACAGAAATGTGCCAGCTTGTGCGCCTCCTTGGGCAAGGTCTGGTCGTGGAAGGACCGTGCGGTTTCGGGGTCGAGCGACAGGTTGAACTGGTCCTCCCAGCGGAACTCGAAGCGCGCGCGCGAAAGGGCATCATCCCTGGTTTTCGCTGCCGGATGGCCCTTCGCCAGATCGGCTGCATGGGCGGCTATCTTGTAAGTGATCACCCCAATCTTGACGTCGTTGCGGTCGGGAAGGCCGAGATGCTCTTTCGGCGTGACGTAGCAAAGCATTGCGGTGCCGAACCAGCCTATCATGGCGGCACCTATCCCTGAGGTGATGTGGTCATAGCCCGGCGCGATGTCGGTCGTCAGCGGCCCCAACGTGTAGAACGGCGCCTCACCGCACACTGCGAGCTGCTTGTCCATGTTCTGCCTGATCTTGTGCATGGGGACATGGCCCGGGCCTTCGATCATCACCTGGCAGTCCTTTGCCCAGGCAATCTTGGTGAGTTCTCCAAGTGTTTCCAGTTCGGCGAATTGCGCCGCGTCGTTCGCATCGGCGATTGAACCGGGACGAAGGCCGTCGCCGAGCGAGAAGGAAACGTCATAGGCTCTGGCGATGTCGCAGATCTCCTCGAAATGCTCGTAGAGGAAGCTCTCCCGGTGATGGTGCAGGCACCATTTGGCCATGATCGAGCCGCCGCGCGAGACGATGCCCGTGACCCGGTCGACGGTCAGCGGTATGTAGTGCAGCCGCACGCCGGCGTGGATGGTGAAATAGTCGACGCCTTGCTCGGCCTGCTCGATCAGCGTGTCGCGATAGACCTCCCAGTTGAGGTCCTCGGCGATGCCGCCGACCTTTTCGAGCGCCTGATAGAGCGGCACCGTGCCGATCGGCACCGGTGCATTGCGCACGATCCAGTCGCGGATGTTGTGGATGTTGCGGCCGGTCGACAGGTCCATCACCGTATCGGCGCCCCAGCGGATCGCCCACACCATCTTTTCGACCTCTTCGGCCATCGACGATGTGACAGCCGAGTTACCGATGTTGGCGTTGATCTTCACCAGGAAATTTCGCCCGATGATCATCGGTTCGCTCTCGGGATGATTGATGTTGGCGGGAATGATTGCGCGTCCGCGCGCCACCTCGTCGCGCACGAATTCGGGTGTGACGAAATCTGGGATCGCCGCGCCGAAGGCTTCGCCGTCGCGTTGCAGCTTGCCGCGCATCACCTCGCGGCCGAGATTCTCGCGGATGGCTACGAACTCCATTTCTGGCGTGATGATGCCGGCGCGCGCATAGGCAAGTTGGGTCACCGCCTTGCCCTGCTTGGCCTTGAGCGGCCGATTGCGTATCGGAAATTCCGGTGTCAGGCGCTCGCCGGTGGCGAATCCATTGTCTTCCGGCCGGACGTGGCGGCCGTCATAGGCTTCGACATCGCAACGCGCCGTGACCCATTCGTGGCGAAGCCGGGCAAGGCCTTTTTCGATGCTGGTTTGGACTGATGGATCGGTGTAGGGGCCGGACGGATCGTAGACGGTGACGGGCGGTTCGCCGGCCGTCGGATGGACGGAAATCTCGCGCATCGGCACCCTGATCTGCGGGTAGAGGACGCCGGGCTTGTGGATTTTCCGCGAGGCGGGCAGTGGTCCCGTCGACACGGCGGGGGTGAGGGCATTCATCGTGAGGCTCCTTTGCTCATGCATTGGAGACCCAGTTCTGTGCCGGAAGGATGAAAAGACGCTTCTGTAGACCTGCTGCAGCAGGACCTCGGGCGTAAACTCCCGCAAAGCGCTTGCACCGTCCCTACGCCAGTATGAACTGGATCAGGTTCAACGGGTCACTGCGCCGCGAAAGCCAGCAGTATCTCAGCCCCTTACCGGGACTCCCCTGGTGAATGCCTCAAGTTGAATGGGCCGGTGCTGCTTTGTCAAGCGCCTTCGGGCGCCTTCGGGCGCCTTCGGCCGGTGGCGACGTCCGGCGGCCGGCCGAGCGGAGAGCTCGCGCATGCATCGGGGACAAGTCACGCCCCGTAGACCAGGGCTGGAATGGCCAAAGTCTCATTCGCTTCGTGAAGGATGGAAAAACTGTATCGGCCATGTGCGTCGAGATCGACCGAGTAGCTCAGGCGGTCACGGATGTGGTTATCCTGGTCGAAGGCGACGATTTGCGGCTTCAGCGAGGTGATTTGCACCACGTCCAGGTAGATGGAGTTGCAGATATGATCTGGTCGTCGGGCTGGCAGGTGCAAGCGGCCGCTCTATTCAGGATGCGGCATCGGCGGCGTTCCCGATACCAATGATATCTTGCGGGCAACTTATGCAATCACCGGCTTCGTAAAACCCGACGGCGGCGGCCGTGTCCTGGCGCTGAGGATGTGCCGCTGTTCCAGCAGAGAAATCGCGTGGGCGCGGAGTTTTCGCTCTGCGAGGAAGAGTTGACGCAATCGTTTAGCTTGCTTGCAGTTCGTAGAGACCCGCCTTTGAAAGCAACTAAGCTATTGCATTGATATGTTGGTGCGCGATCGATCGCTACATAGCCGGCCGCCATTATCCGAGTATTGATCCGCCGGTGTTCGTGTTGCCGTATATGGCAATCCCTGCGAGATCGTCGCGGCCGGATCGGCCGCACCCTCTAGTCATAAAAGGGGAAGCGACCGAGAATTCCGCTGCCGAAAACTTCTCTGGCTTGGCTATGCATGCGGTAGATGAGATCGCCGCCTACCGCGACCTGGTCGAGGAAGGCATCGACGCCCAGTTCGGACAGCCTGGTTATCGCAATGCGTTAGCGGCTCAGACTTGCGGTCTCGAGAGCGGCCTTTGGGGGTCACCTCTTTTTTGTTTCAGAGGTTGGAAGACGGCTGCTCGTTACCCAATAGAAATGGCGACTACGGAACGCGATCGATCGCGGCCATCAGGAAACACCTGTCTTCGGCTCAACCTCGACATGGCGTCCGATCGACCGCAGATATACAGCTATCTCGTCCATGAGATGATCGCGTTCGCCGTAGATCTCAGCAATCCTGCGCAGCTGTGGCTCGACGGACCTCCGTTGCGCCGGCGTCAAATCAGCATCGCCAAAGACATATCCCAAGTTGCCAATCGCGCAAATGTTGCAGCCGGCCTCCACAACTGCTTGCACGAATGCCGGAATGTCTTTTTCTTGCATAGTCTTCATGTCGAACCTCTCGTGAATGGCGTGCTTGCGCGCCCATGCTGCCTTTTCAGCGTGTCCTCTGGGCGGCGCAAGCCTTGAGCGTAATTGTGCCGGGCAACCTCGACTATCCCGTCTGCCACGCTCTTTAGAGTCGGTGGGGTCTGGTGATTGCAGGCTGGGCCACTCAAAAGCCTGCAAGAAGAAAGTCATGGCGACCATTGCTCAAGATCGCGAGGGTGCGTGCAAGACCTTCCGTTGGCAGTCATGCACGCTCACCCAGCAACTGGGTATTGAGCAACTGGGTCTCACGTCGCGGGTCTCGTGTGCTTCACAGCCGAAAATAAGGTACCACCGTGGCTATTCTCAAGTGCAGGCTACCTCTTCAGGACACGGCGGAGTGCCTTCCGACGCACCCCTGGTGCAACGTGCGACCTAACGAGACACATCTCGTTCGCGTTCCCTCGACCTTTCTTCGTATTGCTGCTTGCCCTGCGATTTCAGGCCCTCTGCTAGCTTCTCGGCCGCTCTTTGGCCTGCAATGTCACTATTCAAGATCATATCCGACATCCCTGGATGGTCATAACCGTAATGCGCATGCAGTTTCCCTCACGAGCAGCGCCTATCCGTCGATTAGTTCGTCTTCCGGAACCCGAAGCCCTTTTTATCCGGCGTACCTATCCACCATTCAACCGGTATACCTTTCCCAACTTTGGCGGACCATTTACCTCAGGCATGATCATCTCGCGTGACATTTTTTTTTGGCGCCATCATCGCACGTGGCATTTTCTAAAAACCAAGACGTGTCAATTTGTAAAATCAAGGATGCGGCCGCGCCCGTTGCGAGGATTTGCAGGTAGCTCTTCAGCCCCAACACGATGTGTGAGGCGGCGGTGGAAAAGGCAACCGACGGCGTCGACGCGTCCTTTGATGATCGCAAGCGATATGCTTCGTCGCGAGCCCAGATTGCGGTCTCGGGCACAAGGCGAGATCACAGTTCTGCGATCTGTGGTAACGCGAGCCCGCAAAGCGCCGCTGCGGCCACCGCTTTTGGAATCTGGACGAGATTCGTCGTCGTCTGAGATCAGTTGATCGAGCAGTTCGCGCGCGCGGGACGCGCTTGCGGTGCAGTCTCTCCCGCGAGCTCGCCCGTGACCTTCTCATCGACGACATCCGAGAGCTGCGCGGACGGCCCTATGACCTCGTCGCTGTCGCCGGCGGCTGGAAGCACCTGACACGGCCGGCCTATGCCGATGCCATCCGCGCCTGCGGAAGCAGCGGGCGTGCCGTGGACCTGACGTGGTCGGACGTGCTGATGCTGATGTGCATCGGCACTTCCAGCCGATTACCCGCGCCGAATTGTCGTCGGTTTTCGGGAAGTAATCAGTCGCGACCTGATCGGCCATCTGCGGCACCGGCCTGATCGCGTCGAACCCGCGCAGTCCGACGCCCGGCGCTCCCTACACCTATGTGACGACAAAAGCGTCCTGCTCGAGTTCGGCCTCGACACGCTTCGCGATCTCCCGGACTGCGAGGCGCTCGAGGATGCCGGGCTGCTGAGCAGAGATGAGCTGCTTGCTGGTGAAATTATGCCAGAGTTGGCTAGTGGCCATGAGGATGCGGGTTTGGATACGGAGGAATAGCTTGGCGCTGCAGACGCTGTGGCCACCGGGCTTGCGAGTGCTTCCAGCTTTCCATAGCGAATCTAGCGCGCCCAAGGGCGTCCGAAATT
Organism: Mesorhizobium sp. M1E.F.Ca.ET.041.01.1.1; assembly: GCF_003997355.1. Lineage (NCBI taxonomy): Bacteria > Pseudomonadati > Pseudomonadota > Alphaproteobacteria > Hyphomicrobiales > Phyllobacteriaceae > Mesorhizobium > Mesorhizobium sp. M1E.F.Ca.ET.041.01.1.1. The sequence goes on from NZ_RZSL01000009.1 coordinate 33,036, forward strand.
TGTAGGCAAATTTCGGACATGGACACGGTCAGCGACGTCAAGCAGGCAGCGGTATGCGGCCTCTGCACCGCTGTCGCCCAAAAATTCGTGGCCATGGGCAAGCCCCACTTGAGACCCCCAGAGAGAACGCTCGTGAGCGATGGAAACGGTTTTGGTCCAAAGCTTGATACAGATGGCCTGCAGATGGGTGTAGGGTTTCAAAGCGCTCGAAGACGCGCCTTCGCAGAGTTAAAAGTCCGCGACGAACTCGTGTGTCGTTTGTCGCCAACTGCAAATTCGATAGTTAGCGCAATTATACTGCGCCGAGTCTGCCATCTCGAGCCCCAAGGGTTTGTGAGGCCTCTCGGCTCACCACCGCCTTTGCTAACCGCCGTGATTCCAAAGACGCGTGCCTTTACGGAGGGGGTCAAACGGCCTATATTATTCTTTATAAGGAGAAGAATAATGGGCACACTTGCTCGCATCTACACCCCCGCAGAGGCAGCCGCCGTCAGCGGGATAGGAATCAAGGCCGTGCACAATGCGATCGACAAACGCATTGTCGATACTGTGCCAAGCACTGCTCGGCGCATCGGTGGGGTCGTCCGACGGGCATTGACCGGCGAGGATTTGCTGCGGCTCAAGCTTTGGTATGGCGTGGGTGCGACATTGCCCGCTGATCGTCGCTACCGCCTGTTCGAGGAAATCAAAGCTGCCCCAAGGGCCAAGACCGTAAGGGCCGACGACCTGCTGATCGTCGACGTCGCCGAGGCACGTAAACAGCTCAAAGCGCGCATCGTGGATCTTGATGAAGCGGAGGCCGCCATCGGCCGCGTTAAAGGGGTGATGGGCGGAGAGCCTGTCTTCAAAGGAACCCGCATCCCTGTTCGTATGATCACGACGATGCTAGCGCAGGGCGCAGATGAAGCGGAGGTTCTGGAGGGATATCCGAAGCTAACGCCGCGCGTGATTGAGCTCGCCAGAATGTGGGTCGCCGCGCACCCGGTTCGTGGGCGGCCTAAGAAGCTGGTCGAGCAGGGCGTGAAAATAAAGTCGTCGAAGCGCGTGGTTTTGAAGGGCGACCCAGGTCCGTCGGCCAGGTCGAGACGCGTGTGACCTCGTGAGGTTTCTGATCGATGAGTGCCTGCACACGTCTCTGGTTGCGGTAGCCCAAGAACGCGGACATGAAGCAAACCACGTCAACTGGCTTGGGCTAAGCGGCGAAACCGACTGGGACCTCATGCCGCTCATTATCGATGAGGATTTCACCTTCGTCACCAACAATGCTAAGGACTTCAGGAAGCTCTATGCCAAAGAACCGGTTCACGCCGGCCTGATTATCGTCGTCCCTCAGGTCGGGCCTGAAAAACAGAGAGAGCTCTTCGATGCTCTCCTCGAGGATCTTGGCCCAGAGGAATTCCTGATTAATGAAGTTATCGAAATCGAGATCGAAAACGGCATTGCAATCGTAACACGATACGATCTGCCGTCGCCCTAGCTGAGGCTGCGCGATCTCCGCTTATGACCGACCCGGTTGCCAGTCGCTCATCTGCAAAATGTTACCGCCGAGTTTTGCAAACGCGCGTTGGCGGCAGGAGAAAACGAGAATCTGCTGATCGTGTGATTGACGATGCAAAGCGTCGAACATGCGCTCGATGCGGTCGTCATCGGAATAAACCAAAGCGTCATCCAGGATAACCGGTGTGGGTCGGCCGTCGCGGGCAAGCAAACGGGCGAAGGCCAGACGTGTCAGAACCGAAAGCTGTTCTCGCATGCCGCCACTCAACCTATCGACATCCTCATCCTGACCATTGCGGCGAACGGTCTGTGGCAACAGTGTGTTCTCGTCGAACACTATGGAGATGTCATCGAATAGCAATCCAAGCAGCGGTCGCAGCTCGGACATGACCGGCTTCAGATAAAGATCGCGTGCCGTCGAGCGCGCAGCGACCAGCGTCGTGCGCAGCCGGTCGAGGACGGCTTTTTCGAATTCGAAGCGTCTCGCTCGCTCTCCAGCGATTTCCAATTTTTCTGTGGCCTCGCGCAAAGCTTCTTCCACCGCGTCGTCGGACCGAGTGCGAATATGGCCATTGAGATCGGCCAGGGTTACACGCAACTGACTTGCTTCCTGTGTGGCGGCATCCTGAACCGAACGGGCGCGGCGCAGAACGGCTTCAGCGCTGGTGAGATCGCGAGCGCCGTCGCGCAGGGGAGCAGCGCGCATTTCGGCCGCTTCGCGCAGCTTTTGTCGTGCGGTGGCCTCGGTGAGCAGCAAGCGCCCCTTTTCCTCGCGCGCTGCATCGGGTCCCAATATGACCTCGAGGCTGGTCAGTTCCGCCTGGATGGTGACATAAGCCGTCTCCGCAGCCATGACAGCCTCGTCGGCATGGCTGCGCAAAGGCAAGGCCTCGCGCACGCTGTTGCGTGTTGTCGCCACACGCTGCTCGGCTGCGGCATGATGTTGCCGGATCTGTTCTGGATCGACTTTGAGTTCGAGGTCCCCGGCCCCGAGGGCACTCAGACGAGCAAGCTCCTCGTGTAATTGCTGTATCCCCTTGGGCGCGAGATCGGCAAGTCGCTGACGCGCCAAGCCCAGTTCGGTAGCTTTGTCGCGCGCTTCCACTAGGCGCTGGCGTGCCGTCCTGAGGCTATCGACACCGAGGGACGCAAGCAGGCTGCGGTGCTTCGCTTCGGCGTCTTCGATGGTCCGGTCGGCCTGCTGCGGCCGATTCGATCGCAGGGTCAAGGCTCCGATGCCGGCAATATCCAGGCGTACGGTGCCAGCAAAGCTTTGGTCTTCTGCATGGGGCAAGGGCTTGGCATCGATGGTCACCAAATCGGCGGCGCCGTCCCGGTATTCCATGCATAGCGTCGGCAGGGTTGCCAGGTGAGCTGCACGAAGGCTGGCGATCTCGATTTCGAGCGCCTGGAGTTGCTCGACAGCTTGTTCCGGCACCGCCAGCATCGCCAGTGCTGCCTCTCCATCTTCGATCTGGGTTCTGGCGACTTCGGCTTGTTTCAACCGGTTGTCCGAGCCGGCCAGTTGTTCGGCAGCGTCACGCGCCAAAAGAGTCGCATCCAGCCGCGCGAGCAATTCGCGTGCTTCGCGCTCTTCCAGTTCGGCTGCTTGAACTTCGCCCATCGCTTGTTCGTTTTCGGCAATGGCAGAAGCGCGCCGATCGAGAACCTCACTGCGGCGAAGCTGCGCAATCGTCGACTGCTGGCGCAAATCCGTGGCTCGTTTGAGCGCGGTCCGAAAACTATCGAGGGCCTGCTGCGCCGCGTCGTGGTGAATTGCGGCAAGGGCAGCTTCCGCCTCGGCGGCTTTCAAGGCTTCGCTGTGCGATTTGGCGGCCTCGACTGCGGCTTCCGCGGCCGAGATGGCTTCCCGCCGAGTGGCGCCTTCTTCGGGGTTTTCAAGCTCAGACAGACGCGCCAACGCCATGCGCCGCTTGTCGAGCGAATCGCGCAGACCGGTGACTTCGGCGCTGAGACGCTGCTCGTCTTTCACCAGCTTGTCACGCTCGTCGAGCGCTGCCGCATAGAGACCGCCGCTCTTGGGACGCAGCGTTGACGTAACCAGGCTATAGAG